>NZ_NRGT01000042.1:0-32000 GCF_002332285.1 Glutamicibacter sp. BW77
CCCTTTGCGCCGATTTGGATCAACGAAATGGTCAAACGCCGTTCGGCCTGATCAACGCATGCAAAACCCGGGAAGCCGGCGGAACCCTAAGGTTCCGCCGGCTTCCCGGTTAAAAATTGAGCGGGGTTTTACCGCTGATGCGAGTCAGCACCCAGCTTCAAAGCCTTCGAGCCCAGCCACAGTGCAGCGGTCAGGCCAAGGGTGAGCAGCAGCTGAGTGCGTGCCACCGCGTCGGTCATCGCGATACCCACAATGACCAACATCATGGCAATGGTGAGCAAGGACAGGTATGGGAAGCCCCAGAGTTTCAGCGGAAGGTCGGTACCTTCGCGTTCGGCCCGTCGGCGCAGGATGTACTGCGTGAGGGCAATAAAGCACCAGATCACGATGATCGTTGAACCGACGACATTGAGCAGAATCGGCATGACCGCATCGGGCCAGATCCAGTTCAAGCCAACGGCGATGAAGGAGAAGGCGACCGAGCTGAGCACGGCCTTAGCCGGAACACCCTTCCCGGTGACGTGGGTGACCGAACGCGGAGCCATCTTGCGCGTACCGAGCGAATACAGCATGCGTGAGGCACCATAAATGTTTGCGTTCATCGCGGAGAGCAAAGCGATGACCACCACGGCACTCATCACCAGTTCCACACCAGGCACGTTGAGCACTCCCAATACTGCGGAGAACGGGCCGTCGATGATGGCCGGGTTATTCCATGGCAATACCGCGACGATCACGATGACCGAGCCTAGGTAGAAGAACATGATTCGCATCATCACGGACTTGATGGTGCGTTTGATGTTGCCCTGCGGGTCATCTGATTCGGCGGCGGCAATGGAAACCACTTCGGTACCGCCGAAGGAGAAGATCACGATCAGCAATGCGGCTGCGATACCGGTCAGGCCGGCCGGAGCAAATCCGCCGTGGGCCGCGAGGTTCGCCAGGCCTACGGGTGCATCGGTAGGGATAATTCCGACCAAGACCAGCGCGCCCACTGCCAAGAAGACGATGATTGCGGCGACCTTGATGAAGGCAAACCAGAATTCGAATTTTCCGTAGTTGCCGACGCCCAACAAGTTTGCGCCGGTAAAGAGCACCACAAAGCCCAATACCCAGGCCCATTGCGGGAAGCTGGGGAACCACGCGGCGACGATCGCTGCAGCACCTGTGGCTTCGGCGGCAATGACGACGACCAGTTGGATCCAATACAGCCAACCAACGGTACTTCCGGCGCTGCTACCCATCGCCTTGTGCGCGAAGGTGCTGAACGCACCCGAGGACGGATCTGCGGCGACCATCTCGGCGAGCATCGACATGATCACGATGACCACTGTGCCGGCGATCAGGTAGGAGAGCAGCACCGCTGGGCCGGCAATGGAGATTGCTTGGCCCGAACCTACGAAGAGGCCGGCACCGATAGCACCGCCAAGACCCATCATGGAGATCTGGCGCTGCGTCAGTCCCGCATGAAGCTTCGGAGAGTCCTCGCTTTGCCGGGAATTGGTTTGCGTACTCATAGGCTTTTTACCTGTACCTTGTTGTTCACTGCGGCCAAGACGCGGTCAACGTCTTGGGCACTACCGGAAGATATGCGCAGGCCCTCGCCTGGGAAGGCTCGCACCACCACGTTTCCTTCGTTTAATACCGATTCCAGCTCCGCGGTGTGATCGCCGGCGGCTACCCACACAAAGTTGGCTTGCGAGGGTACTGCCGGATAACCGGCGGCCAATAGTCCTTCGAGCATGCGCTCACGTTGGGCGACTACTTCGTCGATACGAACGTTGAGTTCTGCTGTGGCAGCGAGCGAGGCGAGTGCCGCACGCTGAGCGAGGTCGGTGACGCCGAAGGGCACGGCCACCTTGCGCAGGTTCTGCGCGACCTGTGTCGGGCTGACCGCGTAGCCAATACGCAATCCTGCCAGGCCATAAGCTTTGGAGAAGGTATGCAATACCGCAACGTGCGGGTATTTGCGCAAGAGCTTTAGTCCGTCGACACGGATGTCCGACCGGTCAAAGTGCACGTACGCTTCGTCGATGACTACGAGGATGTTTTCGGGAACTGCCGCCACGAACTTTTCCAACGCGTCTGCGGCAACGACGGTTCCGGTGGGGTTGTTGGGATTGCAGATGAAGATCAGGCGGGTGCGCTCGGTAATTGCCGCGAGCATTGCAGGCAGATCGTGTTTGAACTCTGCATCCAAAGGGATCTCTACGGGCACTGCACCGGCGATACGAACCAAGGATGGGTACGCTTCGAATGAGCGCCACGCGAACATGACCTCGTCGCCTTCGCCTGCCACTGCATGAATGAGCTGGGAAGCTACTTCCACCGAACCGGCGCCCAAAGAAATCTGCTCCGGATCCAGCCCATATTCTTTTGCCAACGCCCCGATCAGTTCGGGTGCGGCCATATTCGGGTATCGATGAATATTTTCTAAACCCTTAGCGATGCTTTGAACTACCGAAGGCAACGGTGCGTGCGGTGATTCATTGGATGAGAGCTTCGAAGCACCCGGTGCGGCAGATTTTCCCTGGCGGTAAGCCGGTACTGCGGCAAGGGAGGGGCGTTGATTGATGTTCATGGATTCCTCTCTAAAAGTCATGAATCGCCGTGGGCATTGCGGTGGTGTGCGGTCTGCCGAAATTTTGATACCCAGGACACAAACCTAGGTGAAGCGAATCACAAGAAGCGACTGTAGGTGAGAGCGATCACGTGATGCAATCGATCAGCAAAAGGCTGTGCACGCTGTATACCGTTTGGACTTCGATGGTCTTCTTTACTGATCGATCTGCATAGTCTTTTCATCCAGTGGCGAATTTTTTGCATAGGCTTTAACCAATGGCAGGGTGCGGCCCTGAAAATGCTCTCGTAGCGCCAGTGAGGAGGAAGTGCGAGCCACCCCTGGTACCTGATTGATGCGGTCGAAGATTGCTTGCAGGTCGCCGGCGTTCCTGGCGACAACACGTAACTGAAGGTCGGAATTGCCGGTAACCGTATACATGTCGACAATCTCCGGGATCGACTCGGCTAATGCCGAGGCCACCGGTTCATGGCCGAACTTTTGAATGATCTCCACCGAACAAAAAGCGACCAGCTGATAATCAAATCCGGCTGGCTGTACCTGCGGGATGATTGCCTTGATCACGCCGCCGTCGTGTAGGCGTGCCAAGCGGCTGGTTATTGTGCCACGCGCTACGCCAAGGCGCCGGGCGCATTCCATGACGGGGAGCATGGGGGACTCGGTGAGGAGTTCAATTAGATCAGCGTCAAGACGGTCGATATGCACTGCGTAGGTCCTCTGCTGGAGGTAAACATCGGAAGCGGTGGTGAGGCGGCGCAGAAATAGTGGGGCATCCTGCTCCGCTCTTCAAGGGTAGCGCGAAGAACTATGTGTGAAGATCCTTCAAATGTTGGTGTGAGTCGCAGATTGGGGGATCGACGCGACCGCGCGGAGCGCAATGTAACGCGCCTCACGTTATAGGGTAAGTTCCACTTGGCCATTAGCTACATAACCATGAGGGGAATATTGATGAGTGAGAGTACACGCTTGGAATCGGTGGCGGATCTGACAGTGTTGGTTACCGGAGCAGCCCAAGGAATGGGTGCAATATTTGCCCGTAGCGCTTGCCTTGAAGGTGCGAGGCGAGTGATTCTCTGGGATATCTCCAGTCAGCAGCTCCTCTCCCGCGCCGAAGAGCTCAAAGAATTAAATCCGGCCTGCAAGGTTGAAACTCAGGTCGTGGATCTACGTAATCAATCGGCTATCACCGCCGCCGCTGACCAGGTGCTGGCCGGTGGGAACGTAGATGTGCTGGTGAACAACGCCGGAGTTGTTGCCGGCGCAACGTTTAGAGAGCACCGCACGGCGCAAATCGCGGACACCATGGCGGTAAATTCTCTGGCACCGATGTTTTTGACTCATGCGCTACTTTCGCAGATGGGGGTTCATGGACGACCTGCAAGAATCCTCACGATTGCTTCGGCTGCCGCCCTGGTCTCAAACCCAAATATGAGTGTTTATGCCGCGTCCAAAGCCGCGGTCATGAGTTGGAGCGACTCATTACGTCTGGAACTGGAACGAGAAACCGACAGGGACATTAAGGTCACCACCTTTTGCCCAACCTACGTGTCCACCGGGATGTTCGCCGGGGCGAAAAACATGCTGCTGACCCCAATCATGGATCCGGACTATGTGACCTCGAAGGCGTGGGTGGCCATGCTGCGCGGAACGCCATTGGTGTTGTTGCCCTGGACCAGCAAGCTCGGACAGGCCATGCGCGGCGTACTGCCCCGCGCGGCCTGGGATCTGATGGCGGACAAGGTTTTCAGAATCTATGGCTCGATGAACGAATTCACCGGGCATACCAAAGAATCTGCAGTTGACGAAACCGTGTCCTAAGCAAATCCGCGGTTAGCGCACATTCACCGCTGCCCTATTTACCTCAACGTTCTGCCGGAGTAGCGTGAACGGGGCAACCGGAGTGTGGCTTCTGGTCATCCAAAAGCTGAATGTGCGGGCACTGTGACCGGTTTTCTTACCACCAGGAGTGACCGAGCATGCAAAAGTTCATCCCCAACCTCTGGTTTGCCGGCAACGCCGAAGAAGGCGGTCAGTTTTACAGCGGAATTTTCCCTGATACCTCCTCTTTTGTGGAGTCCCGGTACCCCACTGAGGGGCTGCTCGAATTCCAGGAGCCGTTAGCCGGACAACCACTCACCGTGACGCTGAACATCGCCGGAACGCAACTTGCGCTGGTCAACGCGGGCAATCACTTCACTCCCAACCCGTCTATTTCATTTATGCTCAGCTTTGATCCGGCTAACTATTCCGATGACGCCGAAGCTGCAGACAAAGCACTATCCCAAACATGGGAGAAGCTTGTTGACGGGGGCACTGTATTGATGGCGCTGGATACTTACCCATTTAGTGGGTTGTATGGGTGGGTGCAAGATCGATACGGAATTAGTTGGCAGCTCATGCGGACCGAAGCCGGACAGAGTGAAACCTTCGTTACCCCGGCGCTGATGTTTGGGGGAGCCGCCCAGAACCAAGCGGTACCGGCGGTTGATTTTTACGTCCAGGTTTTTGCCGACGCTCAAGTGGGCAGCCGTTTCCCTTATCCTGAAGCAACGGAAGTCACTACCGAGGGCGCCGTGATGTTTAGCGACTTCAAAATGGCGGGGCAGAATTTTGCCGCCATGGACTCTGCCGTAGCTCAACCATTCACCTTCACCCCAGGCATATCCCTTGAGGTTCAATGCGAAGACCAGTCGGAGATCGACCGGCTCTGGGAGGCTCTTTCGGCCGTGCCCGAAGCGGAGCAATGTGGTTGGTTGCAAGACAAATATGGGGTGAGCTGGCAAGTCGTTCCGAATAACATGGGCGAGCTGATGTCTCGTCCCGGCGCCTTCGAAAAGTTGCTGCAAATGAAAAAATTGGTGATCGAAGACTTCTAGCAATTGTGCTCTCGGGCAGCACCGGTGATAGCTTGACACCAAGTTGCGGTTCCCACCGTGCCGCGGGATGGAGACCACAGGATGTCGGTACGTCGTGCAGTAATCGCCGGGGCTTCCGGGTTCATCGGAGAACGTCTGCGCAGTGAGCTCTCGGGCCAAGGCTACGAGATAGCGATTATTGGCCGCAGCGGGCCAATTTGTTGGGATGACCAGGACGCCATTGACTGCGCGGTCAATGGCGCGGAACTCTTGATTAACTTGGCTGGGAAGAACGTGGGTTGCCGGTACAGCTCCAAGGCACGTAACGAAATTCTGAATTCACGAGTGCAGACAACTCGGATATTGCACGATGCGGTTTCCAATGCCACGACACCACCAAAATTATGGCTAAACGCCTCCACTGCGACCATTTATCGTCACGCGATGGACCATCCCAATACTGAAAGCACCGGGCAACTCGGTGTCGGATTCTCCGTGGACGTCGCCAGAAACTGGGAGCGGGAGTTTTTGCGCGGTGAGCTTCCGAGCACTCGGCGAGTCGCTCTTCGCATGGCGATTGTGCTCGGTGATGGACCGGCTACGCAAAAACTCGTGTCGCTAGCCAAGTGGGCAGTGGGCGGTCCGCAAATCGACGGTTGGTGGCCATCGCATACGCGCTACCGTGGCATTGGACCAGACCCCACCGGGCCGAGGCGGAGCGGTTTTTATCGCACGCAAGGCCAGCAACGATTTAGCTGGATCCACCTTGATGATGTGATCGGGGCAATTTGGCATATTCAGGAGAATCCAGGAATTTCCGGCCCGGTAAATCTCAGCTCGCCTCACCCAGTGACCAATACCGAACTTATGGCGGGTTTGCGACGAGTCGCTGGCAGAAGGTTCGGCTTACCGGCGTATCGTTGGATGCTTGAACCTGCGATGTTCGTGCTCCGGGTTGAACCGGAAATGCTGTTGAAGTCTCGGTGGGTACTGCCCGAGGTTCTTCTACAGTCGGGCTATAAATTTAGCTGGCCGGATCTATATCCGGCGCTGGTAGACATTGCAGACTAAAGGACGTGCATCGTGATTGAATATCACGGTGCGCTTGTGAGAGGAACCTAGGCATGGCCCGTGGAAAGACAACCGGGGCTGCCCCGCGTATCAGAAACTTCCAACTACCTGATCTTGAGGTAGGAACTATTGAAGACCTGTTGGGTGGTGGATATGTTGAGGTATTACATTTCACCGGCTTTGATCAGTCCCTACTAGATTTAACCGATGGGCGGCTCGAAGATTGCTTGCTCTCAGAGATGAACATCGGCGAGCTGTCCATGCGTAATGCACGGTACATTCAATGCGAATTTAAACAGCTCAGTGCACCGATTCTTGAGGGAGCGGGCTCCACGCTCAACGATGTGCGAGTGTCCCATAGTCGTTTTGGATCCGCAGATTTCTCAGACTCTTCGCATGACTCGGTGGTCTTTGAACACTGCAAATTTGGCTGGGTAAACCTTCGCACGGCACAACTTCGCGATGTTGTTTTTCGTGATTGCAGCTTTGATGAAATAGATCTTCAACTAGTTAAGGCGCAGCGCGTCAAATTTGAGAATTGTCGTACCGGAGCATTAAATGTTGAACGCGCTGGCCTCAGTTCGGTTGATTTGACTGGCCTTGAAATTGAGCAAGTCCAAGGCATCGAAGGGTTACGCGGTGCGTTGATCAGTGAACAGCAACTCATGTCCCTATCTCGCGAGTTTGCCGCTCATCTTGGAATACGAGTTATGGACTGAGTTAGTCACCGAGCTGCAAACTGGTGATTCTTGGCTGCCGTGAGGCGAGCATAGTAGCGGTGTGAAGAATGATCTCCTGCATGGCCGCTGCCGCGCGAGTTAAGCTGACGTCCTTGCGATGGGCTAGTCCAATGGTTCGCGTCAATCGTGGATTTTGAAGCGCAATAGCTGTCAGCCCGGGACGGTCCACAAGTACCGTGGCTGGCACAATTGCGACCCCTAACCCGACCTCAACAAAGCGTAGTACCGCGTCCATTTCGCCGCCCTCTAGCACCGCGTTCGGCGCGAGATTCCGAGAACTGTAGGCCTCCATGGTGCTTGCTCGTAGGTCGTAACTTTGCGAAAAAACGATCTGGGGTAGTCGTGACAGGGTTTTTAGATCAATGGATTCTTTCCCTAGAAGCCGTGGGTTGCTACTGGAGTCGATGACAACGAGTTCTTCGGCGAGTAACGGCAGGCTTTCCAAGTTTTTCTGCGCGACTGCGTGTTCCGAAGTGACGATCAGTGCAAGATCAAGTTGTCCACCGTCTAGCTCATCCAGCAGGTTTTTTGACCCTGCTTCGCTCAAATGAAGTTCAATGCCAGGGTACTGGCGATGAAATACGCCAAGGACTTCGGCGACCAATGAGACGCACAAGGTCGGAGGGGCGCCCAGCCTGACGCGACCCTTGCGTAAACCGGCTAACTCGGCCATTTCCAAACGGACGTTTTCTTCATCGGCCAGCATCCGCCGGGCCAGGGGCAATAATGCTTCGCCGGCCGCCGTCAGGGTGATATTTCCCCGTGCCCGGTGAAAGAGTTCTGACCCCAAATCCTGTTCGAGGGTTGCAATCTGACGGCTCAATGAAGGTTGCGTCAGATGCAGGTCTTCCGCCGCTCGCGTGAAGTGCCCCACCCTGGCGATGGTTGTGAAGCCCCGCAATTGCTCTAGATTCATAGTCCATAGCATACGGCTATTGAAATCATGATAATAATTCATTGGACACATGACACTTGTGGGCAGAAGCTTGAAGACATGAACTCATATACCAGCAAAGAACAGCAAATCTCAACCAGCGTTCTTGTCATCGGCACCGGTGGATCCGGATTGCGTGCGGCCATAGAACTAGCCGAGCTCGGCGTGGACGTGCTGGCAGTTGGCAAGCGTCCGCGGCATGATGCCCACACCTCCCTGGCGGCCGGCGGCATCAACGCGGCTCTGGGCACCATGGACGAAGCCGACAGCTGGCAGCAGCACGCGGCGGACACCATCAAGGAAAGTTACTTCCTTGCCGATCCACGCACGGTGCAAACGGTAGCACAGGGAGCGCAACGCGGAATCGAAGATCTAGAGCGCTACGGCATGAATTTCGCAAGGGAAGAAGACGGCAGGATTTCACAGCGTTTCTTCGGAGCCCATAAATTCCGCCGGACCGCATTTGCCGGGGATTACACCGGCCTAGAAATTCAGCGCACACTGATCCGACGTGCTGAACAACTTCAAATCCCCATCCTGGACACCGTGTACATCACCAGATTGCTGGTCAAAGACAATCAAATTTTTGGCGCCTACGGTTTCGACATCAACAACGGAACCCGATACCTCATTCATGCAGACTCGGTGATCCTGGCCGCCGGAGGGCACAACCGGATTTGGCGGCGCAGTTCATCGCGCCGAGACGAAAACACCGGCGATTCATTCCGTTTGGCCGTCGAAGCCGGTGCTCGACTGCGGGACCCGGAATTGGTTCAATTTCATCCCTCGGGCATCATCGAACCAGAATCGGTCGCCGGAACTTTGATCTCCGAAGCGGCCCGTGGCGAAGGCGGCATCTTGCGTAACGCGCTGGGGGAACGATTCATGGAAAACTACGATCCACAGCGCATGGAACTTTCCACTCGTGACCGGGTGGCGCTGGCAGCCTACACAGAGATCCGCGAAGGCAGGGGGACCCCCAAGGGTGGTGTTTGGCTCGACGTTTCACATCTGCCACGGGCAGTCATCATGGATCGCTTGCCACGGGTCTATCAGACGATGCTTGAAGAACAGATGCTCGATATTACCCGCGAACCTATCGAAATCGCACCCACCGCCCACTACTCGATGGGCGGGGTCTGGGTGGACCCCTATGATCATTCAAGCGAGGTGGATGGACTGTACGCCATTGGCGAGGCCTCCAGTGGGTTGCACGGAGCCAACCGGCTAGGCGGTAATTCCTTGATTGAACTTCTGGTCTTTGGCCGCATCGTGGGCCAGGCGGCCGCAAAATACTCGCGGTCGTTGGATTCCCAGCCTCGCAGTGCCGAAGCGATCAACACTGCACGTGCCGATATTGATGAGCTGCTTACCAGTGACGGAGCCGAAAATGTCCGCGCTTTACAGCGTGCCATCCGCGATCTGATGACTGAGCACGCTGGGGTAGTGCGTGACGAACAAGGCCTGCTCAGCGGTTTGAAAAAACTTGACGACGTGGAAGCACGCATGGACAACATAGGTATACATCCCGATATCGCAGGTTTCCAAGATCTTGCGCACGCATTCGATTTGAAGTCCGCGGCGCTTTCGGCTCGGGCCACTTTGGAAGCAGCCTTGGAACGGCGCGAGACTCGCGGATGCCATAACCGAAGCGACTTCCCGGACATGGATCCACAACTACAGGTCAATCTCGTGTGGTCAGCGAAGTCGGGAATAACTCGGGAACCCATCGTGGATGTCCCTGACGAAATAGCTGAGCTCATTGAAGAAGTTTCAAGCGCCGGCAAACTTGTTGAATGATCGATCCGAATAAACAGTCGCCCACGAATACCTAGAAGGTAATCGCGGGCGACTGTTTTTCGGGACAAACTAGTGGTGAACTACCGATCTCGTTCTACACGTTTTTCGTCCCACACTGGAGTATCGGATTCGTAGACCTTGCCGTCTGAGCCGAAGACGAGGAAGCGGTCGAAAGATCTCGCAAACCAACGATCGTGTGTCACCGCAAGTACGGTGCCCTCAAATGAATCGATGGCACGCTCCAGCGCCTCGCCAGAGTGCAGGTCCAAGTTATCGGTCGGTTCATCGAGCAAGAGCAGGGTGGCTCCGGAGAGTTGCAATAGCAGAATCTGGAAGCGTGCCTGCTGTCCACCGGAGAGTGACTCGAATTTCTGCTCGGCTTGGCCAGCTAATCCATATCCATCCAACGCCCCAGAGGCAGCCTCACGGGCCATACCTGAACGATGTTCGTCACCGCGATGCAAGATCTCCAGCAAGGTGCGGCCAAATAGATCTGGGCGGGTATGCGTCTGGGCAAAGTAGCCCGGACGGATACGGGCACCGAGCTTGACCGTACCTTCATGGGGTACCTCGGCGAGCTCGACGTCCGAAACGGGAAGGTGTTCGCGTTCCGGATCGGTACCGCCTGCAGCTAATAGGCGCAGGAAGTGAGATTTTCCTGAACCGTTGGACCCCAGCACACCGACACGGTCGCCGAACCAGATTTCATTGCTAAAGGGCTTCATCAAGCCGGTGAGTCCAAGTTTCTCGGCGACTATGGCGCGCTTGGCGGTGCGTCCACCCTTCAAGCGCATCTGCACATTTTGTTCCAGGGGGATAGCTTGGGGTGGACCAGCCTCTAAGAACCTGTCTAGCCGTGTTTGCGCCGCATGGTAGCGGTTGGCCATGTCGGACCGGAACGCGGCTTTGGTCTTATACATGATGACCAATTCCTTGAGTTTGGAATGCTCCTCATCCCAGCGCTTGCGCAGTTCTTCGAAGCGCTCATTGCGTTCCTTGCGTGCCTCGACGTAGGAACCGAAAGAGCCGCCATGGATCCACGCCGTGGCACCTCCATGACCTGGTTCTAAGGTAACGATTCGGGTTGCAGCGTTGTTCAACAGTTCACGATCGTGGCTAATAAAGAGCACAGTTTTGGGGGAGCGAGCCATCATTGCCTCAAGCCAGCGTTTGCCCGGTACATCGAGGTAGTTGTCAGGCTCGTCGAGGAGTAGCAAATCGTCGTTGCCTTCAAAAAGGGCTTCTAAGACGAGGCGTTTTTGTTCGCCGCCGGACAAGGTGCGTGCCAAGCGTTCTTCTGCCTTGTCGAAAGGTATGCCAAGCGCTGCCATGCAGACTTTGTCCCACGTGGTTTCGAGTTCGTAACCACCGGCATCACCCCAGGCAATGATCGCTTCGGCGTAGCGCATATGGACTTTTTCATCATCGCTCACCAGCATCTTGGCTTCACAGGCGGAGACCTTGGCAGCAGCAGCGGCTAGCTCTGGGGCGGCCGTTGAAAGTAGTAAATCCTTGACCGTAGATTCATCGCGGACTTGCCCGACGAACTGACGCATGATGCCCATCGAACCCGATCGGTTGATGGCACCTTCATCGGCCTTCAGATCACCGGAAATGATCTTGATCAAGGTAGTTTTGCCCGTGCCATTAGGACCGATCAACGCGGTTTTGGAACCCGCACTGACCTTGAAAGTGACTCCGCCCAGCAACTGTGTGCCATCGGAGAGGAAGTATTGGATTTCGGTAACGTCGATATGTGCCACCAAGCCATCCTAACCGTGATTGGCTTTGAGACTCATTTGAGCACAGCGGACAGGCTAAGCGGAGGCTGGAAGTTTTGGCTATATCCCGCTTGCCCTTCAGGCACTAGATTGAGTACATGCAGATCAAGGCAAATATCGATGGCTGGGCTCACGCCTGTTGCGGTCCGGCGTTTAGTACTGGAGACACCGTTGAATGGGTGATGGCGCAGCTGCGTTCGCCGCGGGGCGAGGTGAGCTTCGAACTAGATGATCATGACCAGCTCAGCGATTCGGGTGTCCCGGTTAGCTCGGTGACAGCCCGAATTGTGTCCATTGAGCTTGTAGATAGACACTACGTCGCGGCCATCGGCGATCCGCGTCAAATGATTGCCTCCGAGGAGCCTGCCCGGATCACGGAAGTTATCCATATCCCCGCGGGAACGGACTTTGACCACGATTCGATCATCGTCTGCTTAGACGTTCTAGATCCTGCTTCGCTTCCACCGGTTCATGAATGGGACCCGCAAATGGAGTTCGAAGTTCCCGACGAAATTGAGCAGCAGCGTTCCGCTCGAACCGCCAGTTACCAGGAGTCCGAACTTCGAGAACAATTTGCCAAACTTCTCGAGCGGTTAACAAAAACCTATGAAACTGTGGCCTCCGTACGCTTTGATCAGCTAGGTAACGCCTCGTTGGTCCCCACCAATGAAGAAGCCGCATCTGTTCACTGGATTCTGGAATTTGCGACGGACAAGCCGCGGATCATCGCAGACATCGCGCAAGCCGAATGGGAATTTGAACTCGATGAACAACACATTGACCTCCTCGGGCAGATCATCGAGGCAGCAGCCAGAGGGCAGATTACCGACCGCCGTCGTGGATGGCGGATGAAGGCGATGTTCATGGAAATGGTGATCGAACTTGATTCGGGTCAGAAGCTTAAACAGCGCCAGAAAATCGAAGGCTACTTCGGCAAGGAAAACTTCGGCATCGTCGGGTCGATGGGAGATCGTATGGAACGTGGAAATCATCGGTATGCGCCCTGGCGGTAGGACATAGGTGGAGGACATCGGTACCCCGATTCGCTTTGCACATGTTCGTCTCGGTTAACTTCGAATTCATCAGCTGGTAGCTATGGTTTGCCAATCTTAGGAGGGCATTGCAAGCAAACACTAAGCTTTATGGGGGAACAACTCACGTGAATCGAGCTGCAAGAAAATCAGTGGGCGTCCTCGCCGCCGCGATTGTGGTCGGTGCTGCCGGTATTGCACCATTAACTTTGGCGGACACTGCAACCGCGGAGTCAGGAAACTACTTTGAGCGCATCTCCACCTATCCGGTTTACCAGAACCATCCGGAGGGCGTAGCGGCTGAAACTGCCTCGGAAATTTCCACCGTCTCCGAGGACGGGAAAACGCTGATCTACTCGGACGCGCTGTCGCGTCAGGTTGGATTTCTGGATATTTCTGATCCGTCCAACCCCCAAGGGCTGGGAACACTTGCACTACACCAGCTCGGTAGCCCGGAAGACGAACCCACCAGTGTTGCCGCGTACGGTGACTTCGTTTTTGTCGTGGTAAATACCTCGGAAAGCTATGCGAACCCTTCGGGGCGGGTTGACGTTGTGCGCATCGCCGATCGTAGTCTGGTCCGCAGCATCGAGCTTGTAGGGCAGCCGGACTCGATCGCAATTTCTAAAGACGGCGCCTACGCCGCGATAGCCATTGAAAACGAACGTGATGAGGATGCTGGGGACGGCGGCCTGCCCCAGGCTCCAGCTGGATCCGTCCAGATTCTTGACTTGGTCGGTGCCGAACCCGACGGGTGGAACATTCGCGAAGTAGCACTCACCTCAGGAACCCCAGAAAAGCCCGACGCATTGCCGATCCTTACCGAAGCCGGAATTGACACCCCACAAGATCCGGAACCCGAGTACGTCACCATTAATGCCAACAACCAATTGGCGGTAACCCTCCAAGAAAACAACGGCGTGGTCTTGATCGACCTGCCCAGCGGCAAAATAACCAAGGCTTTTAGCGCCGGCAGCGTTGATCTCAAAGATATTGACATTGAAGATGACGGAAAACTAGATCCTACCGGGTCACTGCAGGACGTGCCGCGCGAACCAGACGCCATCGGCTGGATCCAGGACCGCTACCTAGCCACCGCCAACGAAGGGGATTGGAAAGGTGGAAGTCGCGGTTTCACAATTTTTGATTCCCACACCGGAAAAGTTGCCTGGGATGCGGGAAACAGCTTCGAGCACCTTGCACTTTCTCAAGGTCTGTTCCCGGAGAAGCGTGCAGGCAAGAAGGGGACCGAGCCAGAAGGCCTAGCCGTCGAGACCTTCAACGGCGTCGACTACCTATTTGTTGCCTCCGAGCGCGGCAACTTTGTGGCCGTCTACGAACTGAGCGATCCCACCAGCCCCAAGTATCTCCAGAGCCTGCCAACTACCAATGGGCCAGAAGGAATCCTCCCGATTCCCGGTCGTGATCTGCTGGCGATAGCCTCGGAAACCGATGAAGCCGACAAGGGTGTGCGTTCTGCGATGACACTATTCAAATTCGGGGCCACCGGCGCTCAGTTCCCAACCATCGAATCCGACATTGAAAATCTGGTGCCTTTCGGCGCATTGAGCGGCCTGAGTGCCAACCCAGCACAGCCGCACAAGCTTTTCGCGGTCAGCGACAGCGCGTATGAACCTCGTATTTACTCAATCGATACCCAGAAGTCTCCCGCGTTGATCGAAAGCTCCATACCCGTCACCCAGGATGGAGCTCCCGCCAGCCTCGATCTGGAAGGTATTGCAGCCCGCGCCGACGGTGGATTCTGGGCTGCCCACGAGGGTAAGGAAGGCACAGAAAACGCGCTGATTCGGATCGATGAAGCAGGTGCGGTCATCGACGAAGTGTCACTGCCAGAAGATGCGGTTGCTCAGCTAGAAGGCCAAGGACTCGAAGGAGTGAGTGTTCGGGGCAGCGGTGAACAAGAAGAAGTCATCTTTGCTCTGCAACGAGAAGTTCCGGGCGAGGACTTCGTTCGGATCGGCCGGTACACCCCAGCTAGCGCAGAGTTCGTCTGGTACGGATATCAGCTTGAACCTGCGGGTGAAGATGATTCGTGGAATGGACTCTCAGAAATCACTGGATTACCTGACGGGAAATTCGCTGTAATCGAGCGTGACAAACGCATCGGCGAAGATGCGCAATTGAAGGCCATCTATCAGTTCGAGCTCCCCGAAGTAGCTTCCGACGAGGTGACCATTCTGGACAAGTCCTTGGCAAAAGACGTCCTGCCAGTGCTCGAAGCAACGCACGGCCGCACTCAAGAGAAGCTTGAGGGGCTAACAATTTCCGGTGCTGGTGATGTTTTTGTTGTTACCGACAATGATGCCGTGGATGACGCGAGCGGTGAGACAGTATTTGCTAATTTGGGTTCCGTAAACGAGGTGTTCGGAACATCCGAGCAGCCAACCGAATCGGAGTCCCCATCGGAGTCCCCACGGCAGAGCGAGTCTCCGCAGCAAAGCGAGACTCCAGAAGGTAGCGAGCAGCCGACACCGTCGCCGGTGCCGTCTTCTTCCCTTGAAGCTACGCAGAGTCCGGAAGTTGTGGACAGCGAAAGCGAGTCGCCGCCAGCTGGAAGCTCGCAGCCAGAGCCGAGCTCGACTCCCACGGATGAGCCAGCGAAACCGGAGAGCGAGCGTCTAGCCGACACCGGCGTCAACAGCTTGTGGCTGATTCCTGTCGGATTGGTGATGGCAGGCCTTGGAGTGGCCGCTGCCATGAAGACTTCGCGGGCACGCCGGCAACGGTAGGTAGAAACTCAACAACTATCAGGGTTACTCAGGATCATCCTGAGTAGCCCTGATAGTTGGCGCTGGTGTACCGCAAGAGAGCCGCTGCGCTACGCTGATCGCGTGAGCATTTTTCTCGTGGGTGGCGGCGTACCTGATACGCCTGTATATGAGCCAATCTTGGACGCATTTGTCCAGGATGTTCTCGAGAACAGAACGCATGAGGGTGAGCCAATTCTGGCTCTGGCCCTTTTTGACTATGAGGGCAGTGGTCAACATTTTCTTCCTGCCTACTCGACACCCATAGAAGAACGTATCCCTTGTCAGATCCGGCCAGTATATCTGCGTCTCGGTAGGCCTACCGACCCTGCGAGCTTCGAGAATGTGGATGGAATTATTGTCTGTGGCGGCCCCACACCAGAGTATCTAGCCAGTTTGCGCACTTGCGCGGAGACTATTCGAGGAGCCGTAAATCGGGGGATTCCGTATATGGGGTTCTCTGCCGGCGCGATGATCGCTCCCAGAAATGCACTGATTGGCGGATATTTTTCTGACGGGATTGAAATCTGTTCGGAAGAATCCTCAGAGAACCTGAAGGAGATCACATTTGCGGACGGGCTTGGGCTGACCCCGTTTACCGTCGAGGTGCACGCGGCCCAAGCGGGGACACTGGGACGAGCCATAGCTACCGTTGAAAGAAATCTTACCGAGATGACCATGGCGATTGATGAAGACACCGCGGTTGTTGTCGAGTCGGCGAATCCATCGAATCTCAAAGTTTTGGGCGCTGGGCATGTCTGGGTTGTGACACGCAATGCGGAATCAATAAATGTGGAGCTACGCACCAGCAACTGAGCTGGTACGGAATTCAGAGCTTAAGACGTACTCGACACGAAGCGTTCAGCGGCGGCGGGCGCTGAACGCAAAAACCGTGGCCCTGAAAAATCAGAACCACGGTTTTTGCGACGTTTAGGTCATGCAGACATTGTTAGTGCGCGGCACTCTTCTTGGTGCTCGCAACTACTACAGCGATGATAGCGGCAACAATGGTGCCCACTAGCAGAAGCTTGCCACTCTTGCATGAAGACTTTTGTGGAGCACCCAGTTTCTGCTGTGCGGTCTTCACTGCGCTTTCAACCGATGAACGGGTGCGCTTCGCGGCCTTTGAATTGCCGGTGACGTTTTCGATCAGGCTGGCGCCTGCGTTGCCGATAGCTTCACCGTTGACTCCGGAGATGGCGTTATTCCAAGTCTCGCGAAGATCCTTCGGGAGTTCTGCCTTGGCTGACTTCGCTAGTTTATTCAGCGATTTCTCAACTTCTTTGAAACTCTTAGCAGTCTTTGACATCTTAAACCTACTCTCGTCGAGGATCCCGGGGTTGTTACTTGTGGTAACTCGGGCCACTCAATCTACCCTAGCCAGCCTAAAGATAACTCTCAATAGCATAGGGTTTAGCTCACCGCGAACTCACAGGAAAGTGGAGCCAGCAGCGTAGCCCTGACACCTCGGTTTTTGACCAAGCCGGTGCTGATCGCAAGCCAATAGACTAGAGATAGAGTAGGTGCGTGACTGAGCAGATAAGCAAACCAAATCATTGGGTCCGGAACGCTATTGCATTGCTTGACGCGGATGCCAATCGTAGCGCCGATACCCACCTTCACGTTTTTCCCCTACCTAAAGAGTGGGGGATAGACCTCTATCTCAAAGACGAGTCGGTACATCCCACCGGGTCCCTTAAACACCGTTTAGCTCGTTCGTTGTTGCTCTATGGTTTGGTCAACGGAAGAATTGGTGAACACACCACGCTGGTGGAAGCATCCAGCGGATCTACCGCGGTTTCTGAAGCCTATTTCGCTCGCATGCTTGGGCTGCCGTTTATTGCTGTGGTCCCCAGAAGCACCAGTAGCGAGAAAATCGAACTTATCGAGTTCTACGGGGGACGCTGCCATCTGGTTGAAAAAGCAGGCGAAGTAGATCTTGCCGCTCGCCGACTGGCTGAAGAATCTGAAGGTTACTACTTAGACCAGTTCACCTATGCCGAGCGAGCAACTGATTGGCGCGGAAACAACAACATCGCGGAGTCGGTCTTCTCGCAGCTTTCCGCCGAGCGGCACCCGATCCCATCATGGATTGTCGTTGGTGCAGGTACCGGAGGCACCTCGGCAACCTTTGGCAGATATGTGCGTTACCGCCAACATGATACCCAAGTGGCCGTGGCCGACCCGGAAAACTCGTCTTTTTATGAAGGATGGCGTACCGGAAATATGAGCCACTCAACCGGCCTTGGCTCACGCATCGAGGGAATTGGGCGACCAAGCGTCGAACCCTCTTTTGTGCCCGGAGTCATCGACCATATGATCCAGGTACCTGATGCAGGATCGCTCGCTGCCATGTACCTGCTGCGGGCACATACCCGACACTGGACCGGTGGGTCCACCGGAACGAACCTCTACGCGGTCTTCCAAATTATTGCTGGCATGCTCGAACGCGGTGAGCAAGGAAGTATTGTCACGCTCATTTGTGACTCCGGCGAGCGCTATGCGAACACCTATTACAACCAGCAATGGTTGGATGAGCAAGGACTAGATCTTGCCCCGCACCGGGTGAAGCTTGAACATTTTCTGGAAACTGGACGTTTCGAGGCTTAGTCGTTCTTTGTTCGCAGCGTAGGCATAAGACCGAGCGTCTTCTTGCGCTGGTGAACCGAGAAGTATTTAAGTCCGTGTACGCCTGCCACGAAGTGTCTCCGGGAACGCGCCGGAAGGTAGAGCACGTCACCGAGATTTAAGGAGATTGAATCTATTTCGGTGTGTAAGGTGCCGGTGCCTTCAAACACGTGGATGAGCACATCAAGGTCTGGTCCGCGGTGTTCGCCGATTTCCTGGTTTGGCTGCAGCGCGATGATATTCGCGTCGAGGTCTCTGGCATCGGGTTCGAGTTTCCAGATGGCTCCGTCGAGCGTGTTTTCTTGTTCCCCTAGCCATGCGGTGTTTGTCATGATTCGTGGAGCCGGGGTGCTGGCGAGTTTGGTAATGATGATTTCCCAGTCCCCACCGATTCGTTCGGTGGCTTGCCAAGTGTAGGTGCCAGGCAGATTCCGTTCGAACTCTTTGTGCAGGTTTACCGGCTCATGATCGTTGAGCAGGCTCAGGTAGCCGCCGGCCGGTAGGGCGTTGTAAGCTGCCATGATTTTTGGGTGGCGTTCTGCTTTCGGGATGTTTCGCACATCCACTACTTGCCCGCCGGTCTGCTCGTCCATCGATACCTCCAAAGTGCTGTGTCTGAGTAGATGCTCGTCTCCAGCCTAGTAGCTCATCAGCCTTATCTGCCTAGGGGTATTACGATGAAGTGAGATTTGGAATTTACGTCGTTAGTACTAGGAGCAGTATCTTCATGAGCCAACCAGCCTCGAATTCAAGCGCAGCGAGTTCGGCTAGTACCGTCGAGGACTTCAAAGCTAACCTCGCATCCATTCGCGAGCGGATCGCCGCAGCTGAGCTGGCCGCCGGGCGAGCGACAGGTAGTGTGCGCTTGCTGCCGGTGACCAAAACGGTACCGGAGGACCGTCTGCGTCTGGCCATTGAAGCTGGTGTGGAATGGTTGGGTGAAAACAAGGTGCAGGAAGCCGCCCGGAAAGCCGAAAATCTGGCCGATATCTCCGGACTCAAATATTCGGTAATTGGGCATCTGCAGACCAACAAAGCCAAGGACGTGGCCCGTTTTGCTCACGAGTTCCAAGCCTTGGACAACCTGCGCCAGGCTACCGCTTTGCAACGGCGTCTTGAACTAGAAGATCGCAGCTTAGACGTTTTTGTTCAAGTGAACACCTCTGGTGAAGAAACAAAATTTGGTCTGGAGCCCACGGCGGTATCAACATTCCTCAAATCCTTACCCGCGCTTGACCGTTTGCGAGTCAAGGGACTGATGACTCTGGCGATCTTCTCCACTGATCATCAGGCGGTACGCACCTGCTTCACCATGTTGCGTGAGCTACGTGATCAGGTGCGACAAGATGCGCCCGAAGGAATTGGTCTGGACGAATTGTCCATGGGCATGAGTGGAGATTTTGAGCTGGCAATTGCCGAAGGGTCCACGGTGGTTCGTGTGGGGCAAGGAATCTTTGGTGCTCGCGCGCTACCTGATTCGCATTACTGGCCAGGGTTTGCCGGATAGTCGCTAGCCAGCGAGGCGTTTTTTCTCGTAGGCTGGCGATACCAACCGGTAGAAGCCGGCCCCTTGTTTGCAGGAGGAAATTAATGCCTACCGTCGCCGAATACTTGATCGATCAGTTCTACACCCAGGGTGTTAAACGTATTTACGGAGTCCCGGGGGATTCACTCAATGGGCTGACCGACGCACTGCGGGAAAATGGGCAGATTGAATGGGTTCATCATCGCCATGAGGAAGGTGCGGCCTTCGCGGCTGCTGCCGAGGCCGAAATTACCGGAGAGCTCACCGTATGTGTGGGCTCCTGCGGACCAGGAAACCTGCACCTGATCAATGGGCTCTACGATGCCCAGCGCTCTCGGGTCCCGGTACTGGCCATCGCGGCACAGATACCCACCGAAGAAATCGGGTCGAACTATTTCCAGGAAACTCATCCGGTAGAAATTTTCCGTGGTTGTTCCGTATATGCCGAGCAGGTCTCGGATGCTAAGCAACTTCCGCGGATGCTACGTATTGCGATGCGTGAAGCAATTGAAAAGCGTGGTGTTGCGGTACTCGTCATTTCCGGTGATGTGGCCCTGTCCCAAATGGACCGTGTTCTCACCCAAGAAATCATCAAAACAAATCCGCGAGTGGTGCCCAACGAGGTGGAACTTGAACGGGCCGCGCAGCTCTTGCAGTCCTCGGCGAAGGTCACCATTCTTGCCGGAGCCGGGACCGCCGGGGCGCACGCCGAAGTCATGGAGTTGGCTGACAAGCTCGCCGCTCCTATCGTGCATTCGATGCGCGGTAAAGAACATATCGAATACGAGAACCCCTTCGATGTAGGAATGACCGGGTTGTTAGGTTTTGCCTCTGGCTTCCGAGCTATCGATGAGTGCGAGGTGCTATTGATGCTTGGCACCGACTTTCCGTATCAACAGTTCTACCCGCAGAACGCGAGCATCATTCAGGTCGATGTGCGCGGAGAGCAGCTTGGCCGCCGTACCAAGGTCGATGTCCCCTTGGTGGGTACGGTCAAAGACACGGCAGCCGCGCTCGCCGCCGTTCTGCCGCGACAGAAGAAACGTAAGCACCTAGATGACGCGTTGGCGCACTATGCAAAAACTCGCATTAAACTCGACGAGCTAGCCACCCCATCCAAGGGCAAGGCGGCCATCCACCCGCAATATTTGGCGCGGCTGATCGATCAGGCGGCGGACCCCGACGCGATCTTCACCGCAGACGTTGGTTCCCCAGTCATTTGGGCTGCCCGTTATGTGGCGATGACCGAGCAACGCCGGCTGTTAGGTTCCTTCAACCATGGGTCGATGGCCAATGCGCTCTGCCATGCGCTGGGTGCTCAGGCTATCGACCGCAACCGGCAGGTGATCGCGTTTGCCGGCGACGGGGGACTGGCGATGATGCTCGGCGAGTTGCTCACCGCGACGCAAAATAAGTTGCCTATCAAGATTGTCGTGTTTAACAACTCCTCGCTGAACTTCGTAGAACTTGAAATGAAGGCCGCAGGATTTGTCACCTACGCGACAGATCTAGAAAACCCCGACTTCGGTGCGGTCGCCAACGCCGCCGGGCTCAAGGGATACCGGGTGGAAGACTCGAATCTGCTAGAAGCCACGGTTGCTGAATTCCTTGCCTTTGATGGGCCCGCCCTCCTTGACGTGGTCACCGACAGGCAAGAAATGTCCATGCCGCCTAGCATCAAGGTGGAACAAGCTAAGGGATTCGCGCTCTACGCCATCCGAACGGTGCTTTCCGGGCGTGGCGACGAACTCTTTGACCTTGCCAAGACGAATTGGCGTCAAATGTTCTAGAACGTGAACTATGCCTATGCTTAAAGCCGGACTCGAGCTCTCGAGGCCGGCTTTTTGCAGGTAGTTTCACCAAACTGAAAGAGGCATAGGCGTTTTATGACTTCGCAACCGGCCGCAGCACAGGCGGTAACCACCGAGGATTTCTCCCGGAACTTGGCAACTGTGAATCAGAAAATCGCCGAGGCCGCATCGCGCAGTGGCCGTCAGGCCAGCGCCGTGCGACTGCTACCGGTGACCAAAACCATTGAACCTGAACGGCTGCGCCTGGCCATCGAAGCCGGTGTGCAGACGCTGGGGGAGAACAAGGTTCAAGAAGCGCTAGCTAAATCCGAGGAGTTCGCTTCCGAATATCCGACGCTACGCTACGCGGTTATTGGGCCGCTGCAAGCAAATAAGGCAAAGTTCGTGGCACGCTTTGCCCACGAATTTCACGCTCTGGATTCGCTGAAACTTGCCCAGACCCTGCAACGCCGCCTTGAGCTTGAAGAGCGCACCCTAGAAGTTTTTATCCAGGTCAATACCTCCGGTGAGGACAGCAAATCAGGTATTGCCGCCGGCGAGGTGGCCGAGTTGCTCGAAGCTATCGCACCGCTGGACCGCCTGGTCCCGCGCGGATTGATGACTATGGCTGCTAACACCACCGACGAATCAACTATTCGTGCAAGCTTCGCGTTGCTTCGCACTACCTTAGAAGAGTTGAGGGATTCCGGTGCACCGGAAGGATTTGATCAGCTCTCCATGGGCATGAGTGGTGACTTCGAACTGGCTATTGAAGAAGGAGCCACCGTAGTGCGAGTAGGCCAGGGAATCTTCGGAGCCCGCAGCTACCCCCAGGCATCGGCGTGAGCGGCTTCGAACTAGATGCTCGCCCCGTAGCCGCCGTGGTGCTCAGCTCTCAGCTAGCCTATGGCGCCGTGGGAAATAACGTCATCGCACGGATGATCGAGCGAGCAGGCCACCGAACAGTGGCGGTACCTACCGTGCTCTTAAGCAACCTGCCGCATTACCCGACGGTTTCCGGTGGTGCAATCAGTGACCAGTGGCTCTCCGGCATCTTGACTGACCTGCTGGACCGCGAGGCCTTAGCTCAAGCAAGCTACGTTGTGGTCGGCTATCTTGGGTCGCCGAGCCAAGCACGGATCATTGCCGAATGGTTCCTTGCTGCGCGCGGCCGCTACCCGCAGCTTCGGCTGATCCTGGATACCGCATTTGGGGATTCGGATGTTGGTCTTTATGCCAGTGAGGAAGTCGCTGCCAGTTACGGAGAATATCTGATTGAGCATGCGTGGCTGATGACTCCGAATGCCTTCGAACTGGAGCTGCTCACCGAGTCAAAAATCCATGATGAGCAAGACGCTGCTAACGCGGCCTTGGATTTGATGGATGCCGGACCCGACCACGTGATCGTAACCTCCGCTCCCACCGAGGACGCCGATTTTATCGGTTGCCTGTTAGTTATCGATGAGGAGAACCTAGAACAGTTCGACACTGGCCGAGTCCAGACCGAGGCAAAGGGGGCAGGAGACTGCTTCCTGGGCATGCTTACCGGTGCCTTGCTCAGTGACGTCTCACTGATCGATGCAGTGGCCCAATCGGTCGCCGGGACTTCCGAAGCCCTGTCCGGGGTACACCCTGCCTTCACTGTGACTTGCGCCGAATAGGTGTTACCCACAAATCGTGTTTTTACCGCGCCAAATGTCGGAAGGTGGGCGGACACTACATGTAGGGCACAAGAAATGTGGTCCGTCTAGACAGACGAAGCTGAACACGCCGAGGAACATCTCACATGAAGAATTTTTAAACCACATTGACCATTCCCAAGGTTGTGGACAAGTTTTGGTCGTCCGCGGGAAATCGCGGTTTAAATGACGGTTAATATCCACAGCTCCTGTGGACTGGCCGGTGGATGAATGACATACTTGTAATACATCATCTAGTGGCTACTTGACCGACCAAACACAAGATGTAGTATTGAACCCGTTGGTGAGTGAAACACCGAAAACACCCCAGAGACGATATTTTGGGGCATCCGCGAGGATGGCCGGGAGCGCCGAAAATGGTGCAGTCCGAGCCAAAACAAGGACTTTTAATAAGGGGAAACAGGCAAATGGCAATCACCGTTTACACGAAGCCGTCCTGCGTGCAGTGCAACGCTACATACCGCGCTTTGGACAAGCAGGGCGTCGAGTACAACAAGGTAGACATCTCGCAGGATGCCGCCGCCCTGGAGCACGTACGTGGCCTTGGCTACCAGCAAGCTCCGGTTGTTATCACCGACAACGATCACTGGTCGGGTTTCCGCCCAGACAAGATCGCTAGCTTGGCAGTAGCCAACTAGTCGGCAGTCGGACCCCACCACGGGTCCTAAGAATTATCTCGTCGAGCATCTCGCGGAGGCGACAAAAATGCCACCAACAGCCGTTGCCGATTATCGGCAAAACGCTGAGGCGAATGAAGTCACGGTGACTACCGATAGCACGCTGATTTATTTCTCCTCGGTATCGGAAAACACCCGGCGCTTCGTTGAGAAATTAGATGTCACTGCGGCTCGTATCCCGGTTTTTGCAACTGAGTCGCAACTGATCTCCACAGCACCGTATGTATTGCTCATACCAACCTACGGTGGTGAACGCGGAAAGCGTTCGATCCTTCCCCAGATCATGAAATTTCTGGGTCACGAAGCAAACCGCGCAAACTTGCGCGGAGTGATCGGCGCAGGGAACACGAACTTCGGCGAGTACTACTGCATCGCAGCTAAAAAAATTGCGGCGAAATGCAACGTACCCGTTTTATACACATTCGAACTTATGGGAACGCCAGAAGATGTTCTCAACGTCAATGAAGGGCTTGAAACCTTTTGGGCACCAGCGTCGCACAAGAAGAAGTAACGATGAGCGAAACTAAAGAGCTCCCCGCAAACATGCAGGGTCTGAGCTACAACGATCTGAACGCCATGCTGAACCTTTACGGTCCAGACGGCAAGATCCAATTCGAGGTGGACCGCTACGCAGCCCGCCAGTATTTCTTGGATCATGTTAATAACAACACCGTCTTCTTCCACGATTTGGATGAGAAGCTCGAATACCTGGTCAAGCACGAATACTATGAGCGTGAAACTCTCGACCAGTACTCGATGAACTTCATCCGAGATCTGTTCAAGCGCGCCTTCGCTAAGAAGTTCCGCTTCGAGACTTTCCTCGGTGCCTTCAAGTTCTACACCTCCTACACGCTGAAGACCTTCGACGGTAAGCGTTACCTGGAGCGTTACGAAGACCGCGTGTGCATGGTTGCCCTGCACCTAGCCCGTGGCGACGAGCAGTTGGCCACAAGCCTGGTTGATGAAATCATCGGCGGCCGTTTCCAGCCTGCAACCCCCACCTTCCTCAACGCCGGCAAGGCACAGCGCGGAGAGCTCGTCTCCTGCTTCTTGCTTCGTATCGAAGACAACATGGAGTCCATCGCTCGTGCGGTGAACTCCTCGCTACAGCTGTCCAAGCGTGGCGGTGGCGTCGCATTGTCGCTGACTAACCTGCGTGAGCACGGCGCACCGATCAAGCAGATCGAGAACCAGTCCTCCGGTGTCATCCCAGTGATGAAACTTCTCGAAGATTCCTTCTCCTACGCTAACCAGCTCGGTGCACGTCAGGGTGCTGGTGCGGTGTACTTGAACGCCCACCACCCAGACATTCACCGCTTCTTGGATACCAAGCGTGAAAATGCCGACGAGAAGATCCGCATCAAGACCCTTTCCCTTGGTGTGGTTATCCCGGACATCACCTTCGAGCTTGCCCGCAAGAACGAAGATATGTACCTCTTCAGCCCATACGACGTGCAACGCGTCTATGGCGTGCCGTTCAGCGAAATCTCCGTTACCGAAAAGTACGAGGAGATGGTCGATGATTCGCGCATCAAGAAGACGAAGATCAGCGCCCGCGAGTTCTTCCAGACTCTGGCCGAGATCCAGTTCGAATCCGGTTACCCGTACATCATGTTCGAAGACACCGTAAACCGTGAGAACCCAATTGAGGGTCGTATTACGATGTCGAACCTCTGCTCGGAGATCTTGCAGGTATCTTCGGCTTCCGAGTTCGCAGATGACTTGAGCTACTCCAAGGTCGGCAAGGACATCTCTTGCAACCTCGGCTCGATGAACATCGCCAAGGCTATGGATGGCAAGGACCTTGAGGGTTCAGTTGATATCGCGATTCGTGCCTTGAGCGCGGTCTCGGACATGTCATACATCGGTTCGGTGCCATCGATTGCTGACGGAAATAAGAAGTCGCACGCCATCGGCTTGGGCCAGATGAACTTGCACGGCTTCCTAGCCCGCGAGCACATCTACTACGGCTCCGAAGAAGGCATCGACTTCACCAACATCTACTTCTACACGATTCTGTTCCACGCGTTGACCGCGTCGAACAAGATCGCCATGGAGCGCGGCGAAACCTTCGACAACTTCGAAAATTCAAAGTACGCATCCGGTGAATTCTTCGACAAGTACACCACTCAGCAGTGGGCTCCGGCCACCGCGCGAGTGAGCGAACTCTTCGACGGAATCCACATTCCTACCCAGGAAGACTGGAATGCGCTGAAGGCTTCGGTTATGAAGCACGGCATCTACAACCAGAACCTACAGGCTGTACCGCCAACCGGTTCGATCTCGTACATCAACAACTCGACCTCCTCGATCCACCCGGTCGCAGCAAAGATCGAGATCCGCAAGGAGGGTAAGATCGGCCGCGTGTACTACCCGGCTCCTTACATGAACAACGAGAACATTGATTTCTACGAGGATGCGTATGAAATCGGTTACGAGAAGATCATCGACACCTACGCCGCTGCAACTCAGCACGTAGATCAGGGCCTGTCCCTGACGCTGTTCTTCAAGGACACCGTGACTACTCGTGACATCAATAAAGCGCAGATCTACGCATGGCGTAAGGGCATCAAGAGCCTGTACTACATCCGCCTACGCCAGCTCGCGTTGGAAGGCACCGAGGTTGAAGGTTGCGTTTCCTGCGCACTGTAATACCTCTAGTTTGTGACCGATTAGCTGGTCATTAACATCACGCAACAGCTGCCGCTTGGTCTGACTAAACGGCAGCTGTTGCGTATGAAATACCACGTCAGATCGTCACAGATCTGGCAATAACTTTATACTTCGCTGCATCTGTAGGGTTCGAAAGAACGGTAGAGTTGTAAGCAAAGTTCTTAGCACGATTTAGCGTTTCGATGAGGGGCAATGACCGAGAAGATTAAGCTCGCCAACAAGGTTGAAGCAATCAACTGGAACCGCATCCAGGATGATAAAGACGTAGAGGTTTGGAACCGTCTCGTTAATAACTTCTGGCTACCGGAGAAGATCCCGCTGTCCAACGACATTCCGTCGTGGGGGACTCTGACCGAGGCCGAGAAGCTGCTTACCATGCGCGTTTTCACCGGTCTGACTTTGCTCGACACCCTACAGGGTACCGTCGGCGCTGTATCGCTGATCCCGGATGCGCTAACCCCTCACGAAGAAGCCGTGTACACCAACATCGCATTCATGGAATCGGTGCACGCAAAGAGCTACTCTTCGATCTTCTCCACCTTGGCTTCCACCAAGGAAATCGATGAAGCTTTCCGCTGGTCCACGGAGAACGTGAACCTGCAGAAGAAGGCTCAGATCATTGAGAGCTACTACCACGGCGAAGATCCACTCAAGCGCAAGATCGCTTCGACCCTGCTCGAATCCTTCTTGTTCTACTCCGGCTTCTACCTGCCGATGCACTGGTCCTCACACGCAAAGTTGACCAACACCGCGGATCTGATCCGTCTGATCATTCGCGATGAAGCCGTCCACGGTTACTACATCGGCTACAAGTTCCAGAAGGGACTTGAAGGAGCCAGCGAAGAGCGCAAGCAGGAGCTGAAGGATTACACCTTCGAGCTCATGTACGAGCTGTATGAAAACGAAGTTCAGTACACCCATGATCTTTATGATCCGGTTGGCCTGTCCGAAGATGTCAAGAAGTTCTTGCACTACAACGCCAACAAAGCCCTGATGAACCTGGGCTACGAGGCAATGTTCCCGGCAACCGTGACCGACGTATCGCCAGCGATTTTGGCTGCGTTGAGCCCGAACGCCGATGAGAACCACGACTTCTTCTCCGGCTCCGGCTCCTCCTACGTCATCGGTAAGGCAGTAAACACCGAAGATGAGGACTGGGACTTCTAGGAGATTCTCCTAATTCGTCTAGCTGAAAAGATTTGATAAGGCTCGGATCCCCGCGAAAATGCGTGGGGTCCGAGTTTTTTCTATGTTCTTGGGCAATTGTCTAGTGCCAGCTGGTCTGACAACGCCAGATGGTGGAGCATGCCGTGAGTTCTACACGGACCACGTTGGGTGGCTGAATGAGGAATGGGTTTCAGCTGACTACAGCGATTGCTTTATGAAAACGGTCAGCTAGCTGGATTTGCAAGTCTTCCCCGAAGATTATCCGCTGTAAACTTGCGCCAACTTAGAGTATCAAGGCAACGAGTGACGCCTGATAGGCAACGGATCGACGATACTTGAAAGGTACTGCTACTAACGGGCAATGATCGCGGGGACGAAAGTGCAACTTCAGTCATCGAAGAATGACTTCAGCTCATTGGGCGAAGCGCGAGTCCAACATATTCGACGTAAGTCAATTTCGGTCCTTGCCGCCGGACAGATCCTCGGTGGATTGGGTAGCGGTGCCACACTAACTCTGGGCTCATTACTTATCGTCAGTATCTCAGGTCTAGACTCGTTGGCAGGAATGGCTGCCACCATGAATACGCTTGGTGCAGCAGTCATGGCCATTCCGTTAGCTTTAATGGCGCAGAAACATGGTCGCCGGGTTTCACTCTCCAGCGGTGCACTATTGGCCGCCAGTGGCATCGTGGTTATTGTTTCCGCAGCAATATTGAGCTTTTGGCCATTGCTGATGCTTGGAATGCTAGTACTTGGCACTGGATCGGCGATGAACCTCCAATCGCGTTTCGCGGCGACCGATCTATCTAGCAAAACTACTCGGGGCCGTGACCTTTCGGTGGTCGTCTGGTCAACAACTATTGGTGCCGTGATTGGGCCAAACCTCTTCGAGCCAGGCGAAGTTGTTGCCCAATACCTCGATCTTCCTGTCTTTACTGGTGGATTTCTTATAGCGATGGTAGCTCAGCTAGCTGGGGCACTGGTTTATTTTCTTGGCTTACGTCCTGACCCATTACGGGTAGCGCAATATCGAGCATCCGCCCAATCAAAAGTTGGCCAGCTTCACCGCCGAGGCTGGAATATTCTGCGCAACACACCTATGGCCCGACGTGCGGTGTTGACCGTGGCACTATCCCATATGTATATGGTCGCCATGATGTCGATGACCCCAATTCACATGCAACACCACGGAGCAGAACTAACGCTCATCGGTTTTACCATTTCTATGCACGTGGCTGGAATGTATGCTTTATCTCCAGTTTTTGGTTGGCTTACCGATAAACTTGGTGCCCGACCGATCATTCTTCTGGGGCAAGTATTGCTGATCTCGGCGAGTGTTCTAGTTTGGGTCAATCCATCAGACCATACGATGACAACCATCGCACTGCTTTGTTTGGGCCTCGGATGGTCAGCGTCAACAGTGGCCGGTTCCACCATGATTTCGGGTGCCGTAGAAGTCTCCGAGCGGCCACAACTACAGGGAACCTCCGATTTGTGCATGAGTTTAGCTGGGGTCATTGGTGGGCTTAGCGCTGGTCCAATTCTCGCTGCTGTCGACTTTGAAGGCTTGGCAGTGGCCTTATTGGCTCTCGCAATAATTATGATTGGGCTCAATCTGCGGGCAACCGGAACTGAGACTATCCGCGCCTGAGAAATAGTGCCAAGCTGAAAGTAGCTAGAAGCTTCCTAAGGAATGGTAATTATGGACTCCTCGACTCGATGCATCATAGTTGGTGGTGGCCCTGCAGGCATGGTGGCCGGTTTGCTTTTGGCACGGTATGGAATCCCAGTGACTGTTTTTGAGAAACACCGCGATTTCCTCCGCGATTTCCGCGGAGATACCATTCACCCATCGACACTTCAGTTACTAGATGAACTGGGACTGATGGGTGAATTCGAGAAAATAAACTACTCCAAAGTGACTCATGCTGAATTCCCTTGCAAAGACGGAACCCTCAGCACGGTGCTCGATCTGTCCAGACTTAAGCACCCCTATCCTTATATTGCTATGGCTCCGCAGTGGGATTTCTTAGACCTCTTAGCGCGTGCTGGCGCCGACGAAGACTGCTTCGAACTGCGCATGAACTGCGAGGTGACTGATTTACTCATCGAGGGCGGTCGTGTAGTTGGGATTCGCTATTCCGGACCGGAGGGTATAGGGCAGATGCGAGCGTTGCTGACGATCGCTGCAGATGGCCGTTGGTCGAAGGTTCGCGAAGTTGCAGGAATGTCCATGAAAGCGTTTCGCGTGCCACTAGACGTTTGGTGGTTCAAAGTTCCGGGCCAGCTGCAGGGTGAAAACGTGCTTGCGCCAGCCTTTGCGAAAAATCGTGCATTCGTTCTTATTCCGCGTAATGGTTATGTCCAAACCGCAATGCTTCTATCCAAGGGTGCGGACGCACAGTTGCGTACTTTGGGTTCCGAAGTTTGGCATCAGGCGATTGTCGCTGCGGCCCCTGAGCTGCATGAGGGTGTTCAGGGTTTAAAGCTTGAGGATGCAAAACTACTGGATATAAAAGTCAACCGGGCAATACGTTGGTGGCGTCGAGGGCTGCTGTGTATCGGAGATTCGGCTCATGCTATGAGTCCAGTGGGGGGAGTAGGTGTAAATCTTGCGGTTCAAGATGCGGTGGCGACCGCACGCATTCTCGCAGGGCCACTAAAGTCAGGGACAATTTCGGATCGCGACGTGGCCGCCGTGCAGAAGCGCCGAATTATCCCTACGATATTGGTTCAGAGTACTCAGCGGCTGATGCATTTGGGCTTGGAACGTCTGATGAAAAGCAATGAAGAAGTTGCTATGCCTGTACTCGTGGCAAAATTCTTGAAGGCGTTTCCTAGTCTAACTTCGATTCCGGCCAGGTTACTAGGTGTCGGCATTCTGCAGGAACGACCACCGGCAGCTGCACGGAGCAGGGTAATAAAAAGGTAAAGCGGGGTTAAACACCAATGGTGCAGCACCATCCGAATCGGACGGTACTGCACCAGAAGTTTGGCAGTGCTAAAGCTTAGCGAGCCTGGATGTTGGTTGCCTGTGGGCCCTTTGGACCGGCTTCCAAGGTGTATTCTACGTTCTGGCCCTCTTCGAGGCTACGGAAACCGAAGCTCTGGATTGCGGAGTAGTGTGCGAACACATCTGCCGATCCATCAGAAGGAGCGATGAAGCCGAAGCCCTTTTCAGCGTTGAACCATTTAACAGTGCCAGTAGCCATGTTGTTATTTCCTTATTTATTCATTGGCCACTACGTGACCTTGTTGCCGAGTCGAAATCCGAAACGGAAAATTAGTGGTTACCTCGAGCAGTACTATATTTGGCGAATTCCATGCCGTCGGTATCAGCTATCGAATGCTGATTTTGCCGATACCGGCCAAAACGGAGGTCGCTACGCACGCTAGATGTCCTTGCGGTCCATAGAAATGACTGTGGAAATGCCAGAGTCAGTGGAGTAGAATTTGGAAGCCGCATCGTGGAAACGCTGAGAAGCGTCTGGACGAGCTGTAAGCGGTGAAGAAGAGAAGATGAAAATTCGTTTCGATAGGAGTTCGCTAATTCCGAAGAATCATTGAACCGATTTGCTGCACAGACGATTTGCTTGTCTTGCTACAAATCTAACTGCTAACGTTTGCTGGCGGATGACTCACACCTGCAAACGTCGAGGTAACAAAATAAGCGTACCATCATTTTTGCCGCTTTGCCTACCGCCGGTCTCTCGAACCGAGTTCGGCGGTAGGCAAGACGCCATGATCTATAGATGCGAGTGCCAGTGCGCGAACGGATTGGTGGTTTTCTCCAAGTCGCTGTCATCGTCTTCAAGTCGGAGGATGGACTCATCAATCACGCCGCCCTGATAAGCGATAAAATCACCGTCATACCGCTTGTTTTTTCCGTGACGCACAAAGAAAGGTCCACTCGGTAGGGCCCCTTGTTCATACATTTCATGATGAACATGCTGGATCATTTGGTTCCATTCGGCAGTGCCGAAAGCTGAGAATTCGGGTACGGCAAAACCAATCTCAATGTTTTCAAAATTATTTTTCACGGATCCAGGAATGGCTGGTAAATTTTCGCTCTCTTCTAGTCCTGCATGCATCCGGAAGGGAGCATCGTCAGGATCTTCGGCGGTCTCAACCCAGTACCAAACCTGTCCCATCAACTCTTCGCTAAGTGCTTCTGAAAGAAGTTTCTTCTCAAGTCGCTGGGTCGCTTGCTTGAGGTTGACGGAGCTTCTTGACGCGAGAGGGGTTGAAATACTCAGTAAAGAGGCTCTACTGACATATC
>NZ_NRGT01000043.1:0-53619 GCF_002332285.1 Glutamicibacter sp. BW77
AAATAGAGTCTTTTCTACTTTACGTAATCATAATTATCGGCTCAAAACTTACGGGAATAGAAGTAGCTGCAAGAACTCCCGTCCATCAGCGAATCCACCGTATCTGTATGTCAGGCGGACTTTGCATGCTTCGCCGCTCTTAGGATCGGCGACTGCTCTTGCCTCTGGAGCTCTTGCGGGCGTAGGGTTCCTGCATCTAATGCATGTTTCCATGGTTTAGGGGCCGTCGTGAGTGATGTCGTTCCTGGTTTCGTCCCGCGGATGCTGGTGGATCCGAACATTGGGCTGTTCCGGGCAGACGAACAGGTGTTCACTGCCATGCTGGATGGGTGGCAGGCACAGTTGCTGGCCCGCGGGCTCACCACGCAGACTATCAAGCAGCGTAACCACCATCGAACGCCACGCTGTGGACTCAGCCGTAGCCTACGCCCAATACATCGCAGCACGCCGAACCTGACGAACAACATTCCCAAACGGCCCGGAAAACCGCCTATTCCCGCTTCGCGAATAACCGCTCATGCCAGTTAACTCTGGGATAGAAAGTAGATGTGAGTACTCCCATGTCGGGATACTTCACAGACCAATAAAAATCAGTAATGGTATCTGGCCTGCAAAATTGTCACAGCGCGGTCATCAGCGACATAGACCAAGCGATTCGCTTCATCGATGCGGCGCGACCACGCGCCAGCCAAAACGTGCTTCAGGGGTTCAGGCTTGCCGATACCCTCAAAAGGATCATCGCGCAACACATCTTCAATGAGCGCATTAATGCGCTTGAGAGTCTTGCGGTCTTGAGTTTGCCAGTAGAGATAGTCTTCCCAGCCACCGGTAGTCCAGGTCAGTAGTCTTCCGCTCACGGATCAATGAGTCCATGTTCTGCAACTTGACCTTCTCTGGCAGCTTCAAGCGCGGAAAGTAGACGTACTGCGTTCTTCGGTGAGCGCAGAAGGTAGCTGGTTTCCACGAGTGAATCGTATTCGTCTTTTGACATAAGCACCGCGGATCCACGCTTGGACATGATTTCCACTTCGGTGTGATCGAGGTTCACGCGTTCAATGAGACCAAATAGGTCCCGCCGTGCTTCGCTGGTGGTGATTGCCATTTTACCTCCTAGTGGTACTAGATATGGTACCACTAAGAACCTTGCTACTCCAGCGCGTATTTACTTGACAGTTGGCTTCATCAGTTCCAGCTCTCCAACCTCCCACAGTCAATTGACGGAATAAGTTCAACTTATGGAAGCTTTATGATGACGAGCTCCTCGTTTTGCGGCAACGGAATTTTTCAAGGAGGCATTGTCAGAAAACCGCAATCCAGTTTGACGGTCGACTGCCTAGTTATTACGATGTGTTTTTCGTTGAGTATCTCTGATGAGGAGGAAAAATGTCATGGCCACAGATTATGATGAAGCACGACCGGACGTAGCCGAAGCGTCAGAAAAAACCCTCAAAGACGTCCAGAAGATGGATGCGCCCACCGCGAAGAGCGTCAACGCTGAACTCGATGAGGCTGATGTCTCTGACGGGCTGGAGCTTCCCGGCGCGATTGTTGACGAGGAGCTCTCCGTCGACGTGGTCCCTCAGGGCGAGGATGAATTTGTCTGCGTTGAATGCTTCACTATCCGGCATCGGAGCCAGGCCGAGGAAAAAACCAAGACCGGTGTGATCTGTCGGGATTGCGTACTGGAATACGCCTAACATTCCACGTAGCTACAGAATTCACGCAAGCTTCAGTCATAAGGATGTCTTTTACCTGAGGTATTCGGTGCGAATAGCGCCCGCTTATAAGAGGGCATGTCTTGGAACCGACGGAAAGCTAGGTCAGGCAAGTGGCAGTACGAGTTGCGGAGGCATACGCGTCCTTATCGGCTGCTTGCGTCACTTTGGCCGCGTGTTCGCATGACGTACCAAATGCCTGCCACCGCAGTGGCAGTCAATCCCACGGCCCACCAAGGGAAACCTACAGAATCTACATTTTTCCCTGCACTGGGCGGGGTTGGATTCACGCGTTCAGCTGTCACGATAATCCGGTGAGAGTTAACGCCTAAAGGAGTGCACGTCACCAACGAGATGAGATCCACCCCTGTTTGTGGTCTGAGCAGTGCAGTTTCGGTCGGAAGAACCACGGAACTATCCGTCACCCGATATACCAGTGTTTGCCCATAAACGTCGATCTCAATCATGTCTCCGGGCTCGACTTTGTCAAGGTCTGTGAACATTGCAGCTTGAGGCAATTCTCGGTGCCCGGTCATGACAGCATGTGTTCCCACGCCGCCTACTGGAAGCGCGGTTCCTTCTAGGTGCCCGGCGCCTTCTAAGAGAACGTCTTCTGCTGTTCCGTGATACACCGGGACTTTCACATCGATGGAGGGAATCCTGAGTCGGTCCATGAGTCCATCGTCGTTGGGGTCTAGCAAGTCCCAATAGGGGTTGTCAGTTTAAACTTCCAGCGTCCGGATGGAAACCATCGCCAACAAGCTGAATGCTCCCCGCAGCACTCCGGCGGCCTTGCCTTAGACAGCATCGAGGGCAGCCGAGGAGATGGATGCACAGAGCGCAGTCGCCTCATATGTTCATCTTGGGCCTCGGCAGGTGGTGGTTCCTTCGGCGAACGTCAGTTGACGTAAAGAATCGTCTGATACTGCGGCATGTAACCGATGTACTGCTCGCCCTTGCAATGGCGCTGGACACTGACTGTGTAGCCCTTATTCTGGAGGTGTTTCACCCGGGCCTTGGTCTCAGATTTGCACTCCTGCAGATTGTTGTACCACCGTGTCTGGGTGTCCGCTTGGGCGGCAGGAGCCAAGGCCACCATCCCGGCGGTCAGGCAGAGCGCTGTCGCGCCAGCAGCCAACGTCTTCTTGATCTTCAGCACAGTTCGATCTCCCTTGCTCGCATCATTTTCGCTTTTATTACACACTAACTCCCTGTTGAGTTCCGTCAACTATAAGTCGGTCATTAAAAGCGCCAAGAATAGGGCCACGTGGACTCGGTTTCCTGCCATGTTGGCATTTAGTCAAGTTCATCAGGACGTTTTTGACCCGATAGGGGCCACCACAGAACTGCAACAGCCGCCCGTGGTGGGGCGACGTGTGAAAAGTAAAATATCTGACGGTAGCGTGATTCTCCGCCATTAAATAGGAGTTCTCCCGACCTGTGCCCTTTCATTCACAGCAAACATCCGACGTACGCGGGCGCGGGGTATTGCATTGGTTCGTACGTGGCAACTGACAGGGAATCTCAGCTGGAGACTTCGGGGTTTGCGGAAGCTTCGCCACTGTTTTATGAACGGAATTTACAGGACATCGAGATCCATGGCGTCGCATGTTCGACGAATTCAATAACCTCCCCTAACAGGACCATGGCGGCGAAGCTTCGCCAGAAATTTGTGGCCAAATCGTGTCTTGACCCTTTGCTATATTTGGGCGAAGCGTATGCCGGTTCACGATAAGTTAGGACGAATGGGGAATCATAATCTGAGTTTTCCGCTCTTGCCTCGCACAGAGGCCTCGGCTCTAGCGAGTCGCGCGTGAAGCTCGGACGGTCTGAAGTTCAATCGTGGCTGGATGCGGTAGCGCCAGGCACTGGTTTGGTGCGCCTTGCCCAAATATCTGGCCTTCCACGTTTTGGCCTCTACCTGGCGATGGTGACGCTCGCAACGGGCTTGCCGGTACTGCTGGGATTTTTTGCCCCGTTATGGTTTTCCCAGTTCGGAAACCCGAAACCGGGAATTCTAATCTGGTCGCCTCTGTTGACCATTGTCTTCGTCCTGATAATTCTTGTTTTGGGTGAAATCAGCGATCGGATCGTTCTCAAGATCTTCAACAGCGCAAGCAAGATGGCGGTGCAAACTCTGCAGACGCTTTTGACCTTCGTCGTCATGCTTGGCTGCTACCGTCTCGTGATGACGTCCTATCAATCAGCTTTGATCGCAGCGGTCACCGCAACCCTAGGATATGTGGTTCTAACTCCGCTCATTAACCGACTGGAGAGGAACGCACCCCGCAGTCAGGGATAGAGCCGCTGGAAGATCGTCCGGTTGATTCACTATTTATCTGAAGACCGCTGACCACAGGCGTGGGGCCAGCGGTCTTTTCATATGGCTGAAATATGGACGTTGATCTTCGATACGCCATTATCCGGATATCTAGGCCCTGCTGTCCAATCGTTGAGGTGATCGCTCTTTCCTCAGTCCGAAGAGTGCCCCCGGATGCTGACCTGAGACAGGGCCTATGAGAATTTGTTTCATGTCAGATCGTCGTAGTTTCAGTGAAGAGTTCAAAGCCGACGCCGTTGAAATGGTTATTTCTTCGGGTAGTTCTCTGACAGATGTTTCCGCAGTGTTGGGCGTCAACGTCCAAATCGCATACAACTGGCTCTACTCCCAGAACACGAAGCCAAGGAAACCGCAGACCAAACGCAGCGAACAACAGCAGGTCCTGGAATCGCACCGAGAAAAGTTCCTGGCTGCAATAACCTATATATGGGAACATCGTCGACGCTGACAAAGCCGCCCTTTCAGATCGCCGGTAACGGATACCCCTTAGTGAATGCCCGAAGCGAAAGAAAATGGACTTCCACCGTAGTCCCTTCTGTGCATATCCAGTGATTGAGAACTTTTTTGGATGCTATGGTAAGCCGTTGCACCAATGCCTCATAAAACTAAATTTTTTTGAGACTGCACAGCTACAGAAGTGTCACCGTTGCGTTGAGACAAGACATACTTCAACGAGAAGGACCAGTTGCTACTGCTGAGTGCTATTCATGCTCCTGGCCAGCGCCCGGCGCATGACGTAGCCAACCAGCAGCGGAAGGCCTGCCATCAGTGTGTATTGCAACCACAGCGGGTTGATCAGCGCAGGCTCAACGAGGATGAATGCGGTGCAGACGGCCACGAAAAGCATCACGAGCGCCGTGAGCGCCATCGATTTCGCGCTCTCGTTGTCGGATTCTGGTCCGGTCTCGTGCAGACCAGCAATGAAAACCCAAACAGTAATGTGGAAACCACGAGCCCGATGGCTGCTAGAAAGGTCATGAACGCCATGGTTACCCAACTCTCCCGTTTAGGTGTGTGCTCGCCGTCATCAGATCGCTATCTTCGTTTTAGGAGATCACAACAGGGCCCCAGACCGCGGATTTGGAAAGCTGTCGACCCGAATATGGTGAAGAATACTTCGAGCTTTCTAATCTGCGCTTTTGTCAATGATGACTTTTCTTGACTTACTTCTTGAGCTTGTCAACGACCGATTTCACAGTACCGCCGAGCTTGTTATAAGACTTGATGACACTCTTCGTTGACTCGATGATCTTGCCGGTCTTGGCAAATGACTCCATGACCTTGGCGGCGCCCACCGCAAAGCTTCCAACTTCAGCAACGCACAGAGCCGAAGTTCCAATGGTCCACTAAATGCTCAGGCCGAAGAGGATCGGGGAGGCTGCCCTGTCGGTGTCTACTAGCTGGGTTATTGTTTTGTCATCGATGACGAACTCCATTGGCAGTTGCTTACCATTTGCATCGATGGCCCACGATGTTTCTGCTATTGCGAGCCCTTCATCAACTTTGCCCTTGAGCTCTAGGCTTCCATCCTTTTGGATTTTCCACTTTGAACCTGCTGGTATGTCAGTTTTTATCTGGAAACTGTGCTCGTCGGTTTCCTTTTCGACTCGATCACTTGAGCTGAACCGCTATTTGACGATTCAGGTGCCCAGTAAGCCGGTTGCCATACGGGACATCTGCGACTTTGACCCGGACAATTTAAGAAAGTCTGAGTTTTCGAACATTTCAGATTCCCATATACCCTGCCTGAAAAAAGCCCGGGGAATGGGCGGCGGGCCTTATGCGGGACACCGAAAACGATCGATTGAGAGGTGCGCGAAACGCCACTCGTCTGAGCCGTGTATGGATGTTTCTCGACGGGTGCATGGGTTCCGTTAGGATCGCTGATTTTGGGCGCGCGGGGTGCCACAGTAGTCGAAGGATCCGCTGTGGATCACCGGTCGAACCGCGGCCGGCGGCGTGTCCCAAGGAGAATCCCGTGCTCGATTTCGTTTACCTGGCCGTGTATGTCGCGGCTTTCGCGGCCTTCGCGCTGTTTGCCAAGGTGGTGGGCAAGCTATGACCTTCGTACTGATCACTACCTGCGCCCTAGGCAGCGCCTGCCTCCTCTATCTGTTGTATGTGCTGGCCCACCCGGAGGAGTTCTGATGGGCGCTTGGTCTGCCGTAGCGCAGTTCGCCGCGCTCGCCCTGGTGCTGGGGCTGCTGCACAAGCCGCTGGGCGACTACATGGCGCACGTGTACACCAGCGGGCGCCACCTGCGCGTGGAGCGTGCGGTCTACCGCGTGATCGGGGTCAACCCCGACTCGGTCCAGACCTGGCGCTCCTACCTGCGTGCGGTGCTTGGCTTCTCGCTGGTCGGGCTGCTGGTGCTCTACGCGCTGCTGCGGCTGCAGCAGTTCCTACCCGCCTCGCTGGGCATGGACCCGATGGACCCGGCGCTGTCTTTCAACACCGCCGCCTCCTTCGTCACCAACACCAACTGGCAGGCGTACTCCGGGGAAAGCACCCTGGGCTACTCGGCACAGATGGCAGGCCTGGCCGTGCAGAACTTCGTCTCCGCCGCGGTGGGCCTGTGCATCGTCGTCGCTCTGATCCGCGGGTTCACAGCCAAGGCGAGCGGCACCCTGGGCAACTTCTGGGTCGATCTGACCCGCAGCATCATCCGCCTGCTCCTTCCGCTGGCGGTGCTGGCCGCGCTGGCGCTGCTGGCGGGCGGTGTCATCCAGAATTTCAACGACCCGCTGGCGGTGCACACCCTGACCGGGCAGCTGCAGTCGATCCCGGGCGGGCCGGTAGCCTCCCAAGAAGCCATCAAGCTGCTGGGCACCAACGGCGGCGGGTTCTTCAACGCGAACTCCGCGCACCCCTTTGAGAACCCGAGCCCGATCACGAACCTCGCCGAAATCGTGCTGATGCTGCTGATCCCGTTCAGCCTGCTGCGCACGCTGGGCACGATGCTGGGCAGCGCCAAGCAGGGCTACGCGGTGCTGGCGGCCATGGGCGCGCTGTTCACCGTGAGCTTCGTGCTGCTGGCCCTGGCCGAGCACTCCACCGCCGGCAGCGCCACCGCCGCGGCCGGCGCGGCCATGGAGGGCAAGGAGGTGCGCTTCGGCATCCCGGGCACCGCCCTGTTCGCCACCACCTCCACGGGAACCTCCACCGGCGCGGTCAACGCCGCGCATGACTCGTTCACCGCGCTGGGCGGCATGCTGCCGATGCTGAACATGATGCTCGGCGAGATCGCCCCGGGCGGAGTGGGCTCCGGGCTCTACGGCATGCTGATCATCGCGATCCTCGCGGTGTTCATCGGCAGCCTACTGATCGGGCGCACCGCGCAGCTGTTCGGCAAGAAGATCGGGCCGACGCAGATCAAGCTGGTCGCCCTGTACATCCTGGTGACCCCGGCGCTGATCCTCGGCGGTCTGGCCGTCTCACTGGCCATTCCCGGCGCGCGCGAATCCGTGCTGGACTCGCGGGCGAACAGCGGGCCACACGGCCTCTCGGAGCTGATCTACGCGTTCACCTCCGCCGCGAACAACAACGGCTCGGCCTTCGCCGGACTGTCGGCCGACACCCCGTGGCTGAACACCGCGCTGGGCCTGGTCATGCTGATCGGCCGCTTCGCGCCGATCGTGCTGGTGCTGGCGCTGGCCGGATCGCTGGCCGCCAGCGCGCCGGTCACCGAGCACCGAGCACCGAGCATACTGCCCACGCACCGCCCGCAATTCGTCGGGCTGCTACTCGGCGCGGGCCTACTGACCACCGTCCTCACCTATTTCCCGGTCCTCGCACTGGGACCACTCGCCGAAGGGCTGGGCTAGAAAATGAGCATCCACCACTCAACTATCGACCGCGCGCCTCACATGCCCGAGCAGCCGCCACGCGAACCGACCCCGTCCGGCGCCTCGAGCTTCACCGCGCGCGCCACTGTGGCTGCGCTGAAGCTCGCGGTGCACAAGCTGGACCCGAGGCTGATGTGGCGCAACCCGGTGATGTTCATCGTGCTGCTCGGCGCGGTGCTGCTCACCGCCATCGCCGCCGCGAGCCCGTGGCTGGGCGCCGAGCAGGCGCTGTTGGAGCCGCTGACCTGGGCGCTGGCAGCCTGGCTGTGGGCCACGGTGATCTTCGCGAACTTCGCCGACGCGATGGCCGAGGGCCGCGGCAAGGCGCAGGCCGAATCCCTGAAGGCCACCCGTCGCGACACCCTGGCCGAGGTGGTGCAGGAATACGACGAAGCCGGAGACCCGGGCGCGGTGCATACGCGCGTGGAACGCTTGGGCAGCCAGCAGCTGGCCATCGGGCAGGTGGTGCGCGTGCGCGCCGGGGAACTGGTCCCGGGCGACGGCGAGATCATCCACGGCATCGCCACGGTGGACGAATCGGCCATCACCGGCGAATCCGCCCCGGTGCTGCGCGAGGCGGGCACCGACCACAGCGCTGTCACCGGGGGCACCCGGGTGCTCTCCGATGAGATCCTGGTGCGTATCACCACCCGGCCCGGGGCCAGCTTCGTCGACCGCATGATCGCGCTGGTCGAGGGCGCCAACCGGCAGAAGACCCCCAACGAGACCGCGCTGAACCTGCTGCTTACCGGCTTGAGCATCGTGTTCCTGCTGGTGGTGCTGACGCTGAACCCGATCGCCTCGGCCAACGGGCACACGGTGTCCATCCCGGTGCTCGTCGCGCTGCTGGTCTGCCTGATCCCGACCACCATCGGGGCGCTGCTCTCTGCGATCGGCATCGCGGGCATGGACCGGCTGGTGCAGCGCAACGTGCTGGCCACCTCCGGGCGCGCCGTGGAGGCCGCCGGGGACGTGAGCACGCTGCTGCTGGACAAGACCGGCACCATTACCTATGGAAACCGAATGGCCACGCGGGTCATCGCGCTGCCCGGCATCGCGGAGCAGGACGCGTTGCTGGCCGCGGTGCGCGCCTCGCAGGGCGACCCGACCCCGGAGGGCAAATCGGTGATCGATCTGGCCGCGCGCTCGGGCGTCTCAGCGCAGCCCGACGAGGGCGCGCTGGTGGTCCCGTTCACCGCGCAAACCCGTATGTCCGGCCTGGATTTGGCCGGCGGCGCGCAGATCCGCAAGGGCGCAGCCAGCGCCATCGAAGCCTGGGCGGTGGGCGAAGGCTGGGACCCGCAGGATCCGGACGCGCCATTCTGGCGCGACGCGGTGTCCTCCATCGCCTCGGCCGGGGCTACCCCGCTGTTGCTGGCCGATTCTCGTTCCGGGGAGCCTGCCCGAATGCTCGGGGTGATCGCGCTGGAGGACGTCATCAAGGACGGGCTGATTGAGCGCTTCGAGCAGCTGCGCGCCATGGGCATCCGCACCGTGATGGTCACCGGCGACAACCCGCTGACCGCGGCGGCGATCGCCCGCAAGGCCGGCGTCGACGACTTCCTGGCCGAGGCCACCCCGGAGGACAAGCTGACGCTGATCCGCCGCGAGCAGGACGGCGGCCACCTAGTCGCGATGACGGGCGACGGCACGAACGACGCGCCCGCGCTGGCGCAGGCCGACGTGGGGCTGGCGATGAACTCCGGCACCGCCGCAGCCAAGGAGGCCGGCAACATGGTGGATCTGGATTCGGATCCCACCAAGCTGATCGACGTGGTGCGCATCGGCAAGCAGCTGCTGATCACCCGCGGGGCGCTGACCACGTTCTCCATCGCCAACGATCTGGCCAAGTACTTCGCGATCATCCCGGCGATGTTCACGGTGTTCTACCCGGGGCTGGGGGCGCTGAACATCATGGGCCTGCACTCGGCTTCCTCGGCCATCCTCTCCGCGGTGATCTTCAACGCGCTGGTGATCATCGGGCTGATCCCGCTGGCCCTGCGCGGGGTGCGCTACCGGCCGATGAGCCCGTCGCGCATGCTATCGCGCAACCTGTGGATCTATGGCCTGGGCGGAGTGATCGCACCGTTCGTCGGGATCAAGCTGATCGACCTGCTGATCTCCTGGCTGCCAGGCCTCTAACACTAGAACGAAGGACAAAAAATGAAGCTATCAACCTCGATTCTGCGCCAGCTGTGGACCGCAGCCCGCGCCACGGCGCTGCTGGTGGCGGTGCTGGGCATCGCCTACCCGCTGCTGGTGACCGCCACCGGCCAGGTGCTGTTCCCGGCGCAGGCCAACGGCTCGCTGCTGAAGCACGACGGGCAAACGGTGGGCTCGGCCCTGATCGGCCAGGCATACCTGAAGTCCGACGGTTCCCCCGATCCACGCCACTTCCAGCCGCGCCCCTCGGCCGGGAACTTCGACGCGCTGGCCTCCGGCGGCAGCAACGCCGGGCCGAACGACCCGGAGCTGACCAAGCATATCGCCGAGCGCCGAGCGCAGGTCGCCGCCTTCAACCACGTGCTAGAAGCCCACGTCCCGCCCGACGCGGTGACCGCCTCCTTCTCCGGGCTGGATCCGGACATCAGCCCGGACTACGCGCAGCTGCAGTTGAACAGGGTGGCCGCGGCGCGCGCGCTGGACCCGGCGCAGGTGCAAGAATTGGTGCACCGCCTGTCCAAGGGCCCGGAGGCCGGGTTCCTCGGCGCGGGCCGGGTGAATGTGCTGGAGCTGAATCTCCAGCTGGACGCGATCAAGGAGTAGCCAAGTGGGCGCTGCCGGCCGATTGAAGGTGTTCCTGGGGGCAGCCCCCGGGGTGGGCAAGAGCTACGCCATGTTCCGTGAGGGGCACCGGTTGGCCGCGGAAGGTCGCGACGTGGTGGTGGCCCTGGCTGAAACCCACGCCCGCGCCGAGACCGAGCGTCTGCTGGACGGGCTGGCGATCATCGAGCGCACTGCCATCGAGCACCGCGGGGTGACGCTCTCAGAGATGGATACCGATGCGGTGCTGGCCCGCCGTCCCGACGTGGCGTTGGTGGACGAGCTGGCCCACTCGAACCCAGCTGGCTCACCCAACGCCAAACGCTACCAGGATGTGCAGCGCCTGCTGGAGGCCGGGATCGACGTGTTGAGCACGGTGAACATCCAGCATGTGGCTTCGCTGAACGATGTGATCGAGAAGATCACCGGGGTAAGCCAGCGCGAGACCCTGCCCGATGCGGTGCTGCGTGCGGCCGACGAGATCGAGGTGATGGATCTGGCGCCGCAGGCGCTGCGCAGCCGGCTGGCCGAGGGCTCGGTCTACCCGGCCGAACGCATCGACGCGGCCATGTCCAACTACTTCCGGGTGGGCAACCTGACCGCCCTGCGTGAGCTGACCCTACTGTGGATGGCCGATGAGGTAGACCACTCGCTGCTGGACTACCGGCGGCAGCACGGCATCGACAGCTCATGGCAGGCGCGCGAGAACGTGCTGGTCTCGCTCTCCGGCGGGCTCGAGGGCCAGGCGCTGATCCGTCGCGGGGCGCGCATCGCCGCCCGTTCCGCCGGCGGCACGCTGATTGTGGTGCATGTGAGCACCCAGGACGGGCTGCGCCGCAGCGACCCGCAGGAGCTCGGCGCCCAGCGCCTGCTGGCCGAGTCGCTGGGCGGCAGCTACCATCAGGTCGTGGGGGAGGACATCCCCGCGGCGCTGCTGGAGTTCGCCCGGGAGGTCAATGCCAGCCAGGTGGTCATCGGCCAGTCGCGACGCAGCCGATTGCAGGCGCTGCTCACCGGCGAGGGCATGGGCGCGGGTATCATCCGCGCGGCCGGGGACATTGACGTGCACATCGTCAGCCACGCCGCGGCCCATGGACATCGGGTGCTGCCACGACCCGGCCCGCCGCTGTCGCCACGCCGCCGGCTGCTGGGATTCGCGGTTGCTCTGGCCGGAGGGCCGTTGCTGACCATGCTGCTGACTGCGTTCTTCACCACAGACACACTCAGCGCGGCCGCCCTGGGCTACCAGCTGCTGGTCACCCTGGCCGCGGTCGCCGGCGGCAAGTGGCCGGCGCTGTGCACCGCGATCGGTTCCGGGGTCAGCCTGAACTTCTTTTTCATCGAGCCGTTGTACACCGTGACGATCTACGAACCGGTGCATGTGCTGACCTTGGGGCTGTATGTGCTCACGGGACTGATCACCTCCTACGTGGTGGATCTGGCCGCCCGGCAGACCCGCAACGCGCGCCGGTCGGCCAGCGAATCGCAGATGCTGCAGGCCGTGGCCGGGAACGTGCTGCGCGGCCAGGACGCCCAGCACGCCCTGCTCGAGCGCACCCGCGAGGCCTTCGGCCTCAAGGCCACCCGGCTAGTGGACGTGGGCCGCGAAATCGACCTCGTGGGCACCGCTGACGGCTCCCCGGATGCGGTGCTCCCGGTGGACGACGAGGCGGTCCTGGAACTCTACGGGGCGGTGCCGAACACCGGGCGCCGGCTGCTGCAGGTGGTCACCGCTCAACTGGCGGCGCTGCGCGAACTTCACGCACTGGAAGACACCGCCAGCCTGCTGGAACCGCTGGCCGAAACCGACCGGGTGCGGTCGGCCCTGCTTTCGGCCGTCAGCCATGACCTGCGTCGCCCGCTCGCGGCTGCCATGGCGGCCGTGGGCAGCCTGAAGGCCACCGACATCCAGTTATCGGAAGAGGACCGCAGTGAATTGGTCAGCACCGCCGACCAGTCACTGCACGCGCTGGCCGAGCTGGTAACCGACCTGCTCGATGTCTCCCGACTCCAGGCCGGGGCGCTGGCCGTGCATCCAGAGCAGATCTACGTGGACGAGGTCATCCTTGCCTCGCTCGACGAGCTGGGCGCCGGCCCGGCGCAGATTCAGCTTGACCTGGACGCGGACCTGCCGGCGGTCAGCGCCGACCCGGTGTTGCTGCAGCGCGCGTTGGTCAACGTGCTGGCCAACGCCTTGCGCTTCAACGCTGGCAAGCCGGTGCTGGTGGGCAGCAGCACGCTGGGGGACACGGTGCAGATCCGCATCGCTGACAGCGGGGCCGGGGTGGACGAGGGGCGCAAGAAAACCATGTTCCTGCCCTTCCAGCGCCTGGGCGACACGGATAACCAGACCGGCCTGGGGCTCGGACTGGCGGTGGCCAAGGGTTTCACCGAGGGAATGGGCGGGGCGCTGTACGCTGAAGACACCCCCGGCGGCGGGCTGACCATGGTGGTTGACCTGTTGGTTTCCGCTGTAGTGAAGGACGGCTGATGAAGATTTTGATTGCAGACGACGATCCGCAGATCCTGCGGGCGCTGCATGTGATCCTGCGCGCTCGTGGCTACCAGGCGCTCGGCGCGGCCAACGGCGCCGAAGCGCTGAACCTAGCCATCGAGCACCGGCCGGATTTGTACGTGGTCGATCTGGGCATGCCCGGGCTGACCGGACTGGAGATGATCGCCGGCATCCGCGGCTGGAGTCAGGCGCCGATCCTGGTGGTTTCCGGGCGCACCGATGCGGTGGACAAGGTGCAGGCGCTGGATGCCGGGGCGGACGACTACTTGACCAAACCCTTCGACATCGACGAGCTGCTCGCCCGGCTGCGCGCCTTGGGCCGGAGGCCGGGTGCGGCGCAAGCCCCGGCTGTGCTGCGCTTGGGACAGGTCGTAGTGGATTTGAGCAGCAAGCGGGTGCTGGACGAGCACGGGGCAGAAATCCGTATGACCCCCACCGAATGGAAGGTGCTGGAGATTCTGGCGCGCAATGAAGGCAAGCTGGTCACCCGGCAGATGTTGCTCACCGAGATCTGGGGTTCGGAGCATGTCGCTGATACCGGGTACCTGCGGCTGTATATCTCCCAGCTACGCCGAAAGATTGAGGCCGACCCGGCGAACCCGGTACACCTGCTGACATCACCGGGCATGGGGTACCGCCTAAAGACCATTTAGGGCTTAGACCAGGCCAGATGCCATCGTTTTTGTAGCGCAATGACTTCCGCGCAAATGCGGAGGTCATTGCCTAAGCATCGCTGTACCTTGTCTACTATTCAGTGGCTACCTACCGAGCTGTGACCCGTTTTACCGAACCAGAGTTCATGCCGGTGAGCAGGAGCGGCGCAAAACTGATACCTATCAATGGTAGAGAAAGCCCCACCTCGTGGGCCGCATGCAGGATCAGCATAATGCTCCATCATGAGGCGCAGATCAGAAGTCGCATACGGCAGTTTCAGCCATGCGCTGAGCGGAAGTTTGTGGGTGCAATCCGGCTCGTCCTTTTTCCCAGCATCTCCTTGATCTCTGGAACCAATGCCGTCTAGTTATCTAATTCAAGGAACTACGTTCGTCACAATTTGAAAGTTCGTAGGTGCAAACATTATTGTTCTGGTTATGCACATTCATAATTCACCAATACGCCGTGATGAGCCTTGGTTAGAGGCAATCGCGTTGTTTCGAGCAGCGCACGAGTCTAATCATCAGATGGCACACACGATATTAAGTACCTCAGTCGAGGCTGAAACCGTGATGCACCACCTTCTGAGGTTGCTCAGCGTCTATCTGCGTGGCGAGAGTCCTTCCAAGATCGAACATTTCATCTCGGCGTCCCACCGTGCCGGTCCGCCCCCACAAACCCCACCTCCATTCATGCCTTGATTTAGCCACGGATCCAGTTCTAAAAATCTGAAAGAAAAACTAGATGCCAAGCTCTCACTTCAAACTGACCACCCGATCGATCACCCTCCTCAGCACGATAGCCACGGCTCTCCTCCTAACCGGCTGTGCATCGTCCGGGGCAAAAGACAACCTCTCTCAGGAGGAGAAACCGGTAGTACTCACCACATTCACAGTCCTGGCCGATATCGCCGAAAACGTCGCAGGCGATCACCTCCGCATAGAATCCATCACGAAAGTTGGAGCGGAGATCCATGGGTATGAGCCCACCCCTGGTGACATCAAAAAGGCTGCATCCGCGGACCTCATCCTCGATAACGGAATGAACCTCGAAGCTTGGTTTGGTCAGTTCGTTGGAGGACTCAACGTACCCCACGCGGTCATCAGCGATAAGGTGGTTCCTATCGACATCAGCGAAGATGCGTACACAGGAAAGCCAAACCCTCACGCCTGGATGAGCCCCTTGAACGTCCAAATTTACGTCGACAATATCGTCGAGGCCTTCAGCGATCTAGACCCTGCAAATTCGGTTGCTTACTCCCAGAACGCCGAGGCGTACAAAGATCAGTTGCAAAATGTGCACGACGAATTAGTCACTGAGCTTTCGCACCTGCCTCCAAACCAGCGGGCGCTCGTCACCTGCGAAGGAGCATTCTCCTACCTCGCCCGAGATGCCACTCTGACGGAAAAATACATTTGGGCCGTCAACGCCGAGCAACAAGCGACCCCCCAACAGATCACCTCGGCAATCGAATTCGTAAAAAAGAATCAAGTACCGGCGGTCTTCTGCGAGTCCACCGTCTCTGATGCTCCAATGCAGCAAGTTGTCGAAGCAACGGACGCTAAATATGGCGGAACACTCTATGTGGATTCTTTGTCTGAATCCAACGGTCCAGTCCCAACATATCTTGAGCTGATCCGCCATGACACGCAAACAATCATCCAAGCGCTAACTGGGAAGAATTGATGGCTACTGCGATCTCACTTCACGATGTCACCGTCCGGTATGGAGAAGTCCAGGCCTTAGACCACGCCACCGTCGATATTGCTTCGGGTCGAGTATGCGGTTTGGTGGGCATGAATGGATCCGGGAAATCCACGCTCTTCAAATCGATTATGGGGCTGGTTCGCCCAGATTTCGGCAGCGTACTGGTGAACTCGAAGAATCCGGCTATTGCACGTAAATCGGGCGGCATTGGCTATGTGCCACAAAGCGAAGATGTCGACTGGTCATTTCCACTATCCGTGCGTGATGTCGTTATGACCGGTCGATACGGAAACATGGGCTTCACGCGTCGGGCACGTACGGCAGATGAAACAGCTGTACACGAAGCACTTGAAAGAGTCGAACTAACCCAGTACGCGGATCGGCAAATAGGCCAGCTCTCGGGCGGGCAAAAGAAACGAACATTCGTGGCTCGAGGCATCGCCCAAGGCGCGAAAGTACTTTTACTTGATGAGCCTTTCTCCGGAGTCGACAAACGCTCCGAAGCGACAATTACCCGGTTAGTGCGTGAACTGGCATCTGACGGTGCCACCGTATTGGTCTCCACCCACGACCTTCATGCACTTCCTGATCTCGCAGACGAGGCGATTCTTCTCATGCGCCGAGTGCTGCTTCACGCGTCTCCCCAAGAAATACTGCGCCCCGAAAACCTTGCCCTAGCCTTCGGCCTTAACGTGTTAGCGAGACAATAGCCTTGACTCCCCTCGATTTTTTCATCGAACCCCTGAACTACGGCTTCATGCTGCGGGCACTGATCACCACCCTCATAGCCTCCGTGGTCTGCGCCGTACTCTCGTGTTGGCTAGTACTGATCGGCTGGTCCCTCATGGGCGACGCCGTCTCCCACGCAGTACTCCCCGGAGTAGTCCTGGCCTACATCATCGGAGCTCCCTTCGCCGTGGGCGCCGTGGTCTTCGGCTTCCTGGCGGTACTACTCATCGGTATTGTCCGTGACACCAGCAGAGTGAAAGAAGACGCCGCTATTGGTATCGTTTTCACAACATTGTTCGCCCTAGGTCTGGTTCTAATATCCGTCACACCCTCGAACACCGACCTGAACCACATCATCTTCGGTAACCTTCTTGGCGTTTCATGGGCAGATCTCACACAGATCATCGTTCTCGGCGCGTTGACGTTGGTGATACTCATAGTGAAACGACGCGATTTCACGCTCTATGCCTTCGACCCAACCCATGCCCATGCCATTGGTTTGAGCCCGCGTTTACTCGGAGCAATGCTCTTAGCGCTTTTAGCGCTTACTGCAGTGGTGGCGCTCCAGGCCGTGGGTGTGATCCTAGTGGTTGCGATGCTCATCATCCCAGGGGCAACCGCATACCTACTTAGCAATCGATTCAATCGAATGCTCCTCATCGCGCCCACAATCTCGGCAGGTTGCGCCGTCATCGGTCTATACGCGAGTTACTACTTCGATACCGCCTCTGGTGGGATGGTCGTGCTTACCCAGGGTTCGGCGTTCCTCATGGTCTACCTTTTTAGCCCCCAGCATGGACTAGTCAGCACCCGTCTTAGCAAAAGACGTCGGGAAAAAGATCACCTAGCAAGTACATAGCGAAGCCCGAAACGCCCTCGAAGAGACGAGCAAGAGCCGGCAAACTCTTCCAACGAGATGCCTTGGACCTTGCCCGGCCCTTGCCTTCCCTGAAACAGAAAACTTCCTCCGTATATACCGATTTTTTACACTTCACACACAGGCTTCGAACCCCGCGAGACATATAACGCGTTCGCGGCGGTGTCCCCGAGCGACACGGATTTCTGAGCATCGCCGACGAGGACTTCCAGCGCCCCGGAAAATGGAGCCCCTTGACCGACAGAAAGCCTGGCACCGATACGAAAACCCTGCTTCTCGAAAAACTTCAGCAACTGCGGATCATCATCTGAAATCCGTTCGATGACCACTTCATGCCCCGGACCTAATTCACTGAGGCATATAGCATCGGGCAGCTCAATATCACCCGAGGCCGACGGGATTGGATCACCATGTGGATCACGCGTCGGGAAATTCAAAAACTTATCGATTCGTTCCACCATAAAGTCGGAAACTGCGTGCTCGAGGTTTTCTGCTTCATCGTGGATCTGGTCCCAGGAATAACCTAAAACCTGGACAAGGAACGTTTCCAGTAGTCGATGCCTTCGGACCATTTCGACAGCGTATTGACGACCGGCTGGTGTCAGCTCCACCGATCCATAAGGAGCATGTTCCAACAAGCCCTGTGCGGACAGCTTGCGTACCCCGTCCGAAACTGAAGATAACTTCAGTCCGATCCGTTGGGCAATTAGCGAGGGAGTCACCGGGGTCGAAGACCATTCCGATAATCCCCAGACCACTTTCAGATAGTTCTGTGCGCTTGTGGTGAGCTCAGTGACGGACATGAAAAAATTCTATCGCTTGATCATCTCCTTTCCACGCCGAACTCTATGCCAGTGACAAGTCGTGAGAACCATAAACGATTGTTTACGGTGTCCCGTAAGGGGAACCCTGGCTGGGACGCTTGGGGGGAGCTATCGAGACTGCACGGAATAGGTGACCCTCAGCATCCCGTCCCTTTGAGCTACCAGAATTGGACCTCCTACTTAAGTAGTATTTACAGTAAAAATAGGCGCTGTTAGTGTCGAGATAAGACATTACTCCATACGATAGTTAGGAAAATATCTTGTCATCTAGAAATATGCTCAGGCCATCTATAGCTATCCTTGCCGCTGCTGCGTTGGCTGCAACTTTTGCGGCACCAGCTAGCGCAGCGCCGGCTCTAAAAGGAACCTCAGTATCCGTTGATGCTCAAAGCATCACAGAGGATCAGAAGCAAGCCGAAGAGCTGCTTCGAATCATTGATGAGATTCCAGAATCGGTACTCCTTCAGGGAGACGAAGCAACGCGTCAGTGGATTTCGGAACATTTGGTTCAGGGAACCGGCATTGAAGGAGTCGCGTCGGCAGCGGGTTTCCTTGAATGCTCCGGAGCTATCCTGCTGGCCATCGGTACTACCGCGATCCCAGTTGCCAAGATTCTGAAGATCAAAAAGCTTATGAACTCTCTTGGTGGTGTAAATGAGGCAATCAGAATTATGTGGGGAGCTAGCTTCTCCTATGAGAAACTTCAAGCTTTAGGTGGAGCTGCAGCCGCTCTAGGAGCTGAGCTGTTGGGTATTGCTGCCATTAAAACTGGGTGTACTTAAGGAGTGAGTTCCATGAAGAATTATATTAGGCCTGTTCTGACCCTGCTGTGCGTTGCACTTGCTGCGGTGGCGTATTTTGCCTTCAGCAACATCTTTGTTGCTTTGATTTTCGCGGCGTGTGGCGTGATGCTCTGGGCCTTTTTCGGAGAGAAGTATGATGCCTCCGTGGAGATCACGAAGAAGGTTGATCCTCGGGAACTGAAGGAATATCGCCGTCAGCATCCTGGTGCGTCCATTACTGACGCGATTCGAGCAACTCAGCCTTAGATTCTCAAAAGCTATATCCAGAGGGTGCCCCATTCACTGGGGGTACCCTCTACTCATATTTAGAGATGGAGACATCGGCTAGGCGGGTTTTTCCTTGGTGCACGGTTGGCCCGTGAAAGATATGTTTGGTGGCTCGGTCAAGATCAGGGGCTAAGCCCTCCGGGTTTCAATGGATAAACAAGTCATCAGTCCAGAAGTGCAGCATCCTGCGTTTGAACGTGCGGCTCTTCTGAAGGGGTACGAGTTAGCCCTGGTTGAAGAGCTTGTGGTATGCGCACGTGATGTGGCAAGCATTCCGTTTTGTCCAGCCTTCGCGGGCGGCGCCCTTCGCTATGACGCACTGCGTCCTGCCACATAACGCTCGTGGATTGCGGTTGGCGTAGCGGTAGCCCGGGGACTGTAGAGTGCTCGCTGTTGGACCCGATACTGACGCAAACCACGCTCTCCTGCAAGGTAAAACACGCCAACCTGGATCACGCGAAGCGCGAACGAGCCGCCAGGCGACCATAGTATGCACGCAGCGTGAATAAACTGTGCGCAATTGCGTCAGCACGAAATACAACTTGCGCACAGGCAATATTGCCGTGAATACCTGCGCTGGGACAAACCCTTCTGACAGGTACGCCCCTACCGTTTCGAGAGCCTTGCGCGCAAAAGGCGGTTCTCCTCTTCCAAGATCAGCACCCTCTCTATTCCAGCCAAATTCAACCCCTCACCAAGCAGCTCAACTATCCTTCCAATGCGCGCCAAATCCACCCGCGAGTATTTTCGAGTACCTCCGTTGGTGCGCCGAGGAACCACCAACCCCCGTGACTCATAGAGCCTCAACGACTGCACGCTCAACCCGACCGTACCCGCCGCATAGGATATCGAATAGTTATCTTCACCTGGTAGGGCATGAGCTTTAGAAATTTCCAAAAAATTAATCTTTCTTCTTGCGCCATCTGATATTCATGTGATATAAAATCTACATCATTGGAGATAGATTTTGGATCTGGCTCCAAGTGCACCATCAGCAACATTGCCGAGGAAAGGAAGAACAATGATGATGCAAAATGATGTCCTGCGCGATTTCGACCGACTGGTCCAGCGGACTTTCAACACCCAGCTCAGCCCCGAACGCGTCAATGCCATGCCCATGGATGCGTGGCGCGACGAACAAGGATTCCACGCGGAAATCGACCTCCCAGGAATTGACCCGGAATCCATCGACGTGGCCATTGAACGCAACGTCATGACCATCAGAGCTCAACGTCCTAAGCCTGAAGGACGTCGCAACGTCTTGGGCAATGAACGAGTGTGGGGTCATTTCAGCCGGGAATTCATCCTTGGAGAGCACCTGGACACGGAGAACATCAGCGCGAACTACGCCGACGGGGTACTGAGTTTGGACATTGGTCTGGCCGAGTCAGCCAAGCCGCGGAAGATCAAGATTCTGCGCGGAAAGTCCACGAAGTCCATTACCAGGTAGAGCTGATGGAACAGTGCCATGGAAACGTTGCTCGTTTACCTGGAAGAACTGCTCGCTGAGGACGATAGGGACTTCTTAGCACAGCTCAGTGATCGGCTCGACCAGTTCATAGTACGGCGAAGCCTAGCTTATCCACCCTGCAGGAAGCGTTGCGGACTAGGTTCGGCTTCAGACCGGTCGAGTAGCAGGAACATGATACCTAGCTGGTACCACCGGCAGTTCGGCTATCGCACTCAGGTGCTGACCTTCAGATTCCCAGAAAAGAACAGATCCCCACCCATAGGGCCACCATACTCGGTAGCGGCAGTGGGTCGAACGGGCCGGTGCCCAGCTTTAGGGCTGAGCACCGGCCCGAGAGCTCAGGAGCGTGAAAAAAGTGAACGGATCACTACTCAGTATTCACCTGTCTGACGAACAGGCCACGGAACTGCAAAACGCTTTGTGCAGTCGCCGAGACCATTACGTGGAGTTGCTCAACGGCCCAGGAACAGAAACCAGTGCTGCACGTCCAGAGGTCGAAAGGTACTGGAAGGGAAAGGTGCAGGACATCCAAACGCTGATCGACTCGATCAGCGTTTCCCTTTATGGGGCGCAAGAGAATGCGTCGATCTCTGCTCGCACCTCTAAGAGTGCAGAAGCGCTGCCAAACATTTATGAAGCGCCCGATTGAGGATTACGAGCTATCAAGCATTTGAAGCCTTGGAAGATGCCAGTAGCAGCATGAGCAGTCGACCATATTACGCTGCTGGCCCGTGTAGATGGCCTGAGCGATTGGAAATATAAGGCCGCCTGACCTTGAGGCAAGCCGCTAGTTTTCCGCTGACTAGTGAATTCATCACAATTGGTTCCATCGCAACGGGGCCTTGCCGCCAATCAGCTCATGATGGGGACCCGCCTTGCCTCATGTCAATATGCTTACGAAAATTAACCCCGTGCCTCAACTAAATTGCTCGCCAAACTCACTACTAGTTCCATTGCTACGGAACTTAGAGCGGGCAATCAGCTGCCCCTGAATCTCCGCGATCCGCCTGGTGAGCGCCGGATTTAAAGAATACTCGCGCGCTGCGAGCTCTGCCGTATGCCTTTCATCCATAGCCTTCAGCTCGATAATCCGTTGATAAGCGGTACGCGGAGCATTATGCGTCCGCTTTCTGCGCCCTGACCTCGCGGTGCCATACCCGCTGGCGTTCACCATGGGCAACAAATGGTTCTTCCGCTGGTCAACCAACACCCAAGGCTCATTGAGTAACGCCATTTCTTCCCGCGTTTCATACCGGAACCTGAAAGCGTGCTTGCGCACCCAACCACTATTTCATTGCTCCACATGCACATTATCGTTGTGCTTATACGGTCTGGCCCGCGTCAGCGCGAGGTGGTTCGTTTCGGCTCATTCAATGAATGGCACATTGATAAATCCGCCGCTGTTATCGAAGTCGAGCCCTGTCACCGGACACGGCAAACCAGCTACAAGGCTCTGGATGCCGGCCATCACATTGCAGTAGGCGCGGTTCTTCACCGCAATAATCACCGTCCAGCCAGCGAATACGTCGGTGAGCGTGACGGAGTACAGATATTCGCCTTAGAGGTTATGCTCGCAATGCGACAGTATCGACTTCAAAGAATCCGGGTTCTTGCTCCATTGGAGTACCTGAGCAGCGGACTTTAATTTCCGAGCGGAGCATTGAGCCGGCCTTAGTCGCGGAAAGAGACAATGGCTATCTAGCATCGAGAAACTGCTTCGGATGGCGATTCATCGTGGCAGCTGACATGCACTGCAGTTCCGCTTTCACCTCGTCGGTGAGTAGCACGGAGAGTTTTCCGAATTCATCGAAGCGTTCACGGCATTTGATGTCCTCGGAGATTGTTGCGGCGAGGTATTTGCCGCAAGGATCCCCGCAGAGCGGCCAGATGCGTTCCAGGATCCTGAAGGACGCCAGTTGATACTCGCTGGCCCTGCGCCGCGGGACGGTGTAGGTACCTAGCCGGTGATCCGTTGGTGTTCTGCGCTCAGACGGTGTCTGGTGTTGGCTCTGGATCAGCCGGTGGGCGCGCGGAGATAGTCCAGAAGGATTCCCTTTTCGCGTTTCGTGGCTTTGGCGAAGCATTTGATGATTTGATGTCGAGTGTTCATTCAGAGTACTTGTTTCATCACTTCAGCAGAACCCTGTGCTCGTTGGAACGCCAGAGTCTTCGCGAGCAGAAGTAAATGAGGCATGGGCTTCGTGTGGCGCTTTGATGAGGGGTCAACGCGCCCCCTTACGCGAAAGCACCAGCAGGATCCACACCAAGAACGGCGCGCCGGCAATGGAGGTGACCAGACCGACCGGCAGCAGCACCGGAAACAGGTTCTGTCCGATCAAATCCGCCAGCAGCATCAGCACCACACCGGTCAGCGCCGCCCTTCCGGGCGTGGGATGGGTCGTCCCGAACATTCGCTGGGCCAGCTGTGGGGCGACGAAGGCGATGAAACCCACTGGACCAGCGACCGACACCGTGGCGCCGGCAAGTAGCACCGACAGGGCCAGCATCAGCAGGCTCGCGGCACGCACCGGCAAACCCAGGGCCGCGGCCACGTCGTCGCCCAGTGCCAGAACATCCAGCCACCGAGCGCACAGCCCGATTAGCGCGGCGCCTGCCACGAGGACCACCAGCGCCACCGGGGAGAGCAGGCCCCAGGTGGCCAGCGACAGGCTTCCGGTAAGCCAGACCATGGCGCTATTTAGGTCCGGCAGCTCCGCACGCAGTAGTAGCCAGCTGACCCCGGCACCCAGTCCAGCGTTCACTCCCAGCCCCACCAGCACCAACCGGAAGGAGCTGATGCCACCGCGGTAGGAAACGGCCAGGACGACCGCCCCGGCCAGCAGGGCGCCCAGTGTCGCCGACAGCGGCAGCCGCCATGGGCCCAGCAGGAGGATGGCGGGCACGGCGTTGGAGCCGACGATGGAGGCGACGGCTCCAAGGCTGGCGCCCGAGGTCACCCCAATAATATCGGGACTGGCCAGCACATTGCGCAGTACCGCCTGGGTGACCGCACCGGAGATACCGAAGCCAACGCCCACCACGATCGCGGCTAGGGCACGCGGACCCCGCAGGTCGCGCACCAAGAACATGGTTCCCGAATCGGCTTGGCCACTGATCACGAGCCACCACAGGCGCAGGTCTAACCCCAGCCCCAGTGCGTTGACCAGCAGCAGCAGCCCGGCGGCGGATAACACGCCCCAGCACAGCAAGGAGCGCCAATGCAGACCGGTGGCGCGCACCGCCGGAGCCGCCGGACGGATGAACTCAGAGACTGTCAACGGCTCTCCTCATGCGCGGGCTGCGCGCGATCAGAATAAACAGGGGTGCGCCGAGAATAGCCAGCATGATGCCCACGCTCAGCTCGCCGGTGGGCAGCACCAGCCGGCCTGCGGTATCGGCCAGCAGCATGATAGCTCCGCCCAGGGCTCCGGAGAGCCACACCGCGCCAGGTAGCCCGCCAGGTGCAATCCGCTTGGCCAGGTGCGGGGCCGCGAGACCGAGAAAGGCAATGGCTCCCATCGAGGCGGTCGCCGCTGAGGCAAGCACTACCACGGCGAGCAGGCCTACGAGCCGGTCCCGGATGACGTTGCGCCCCAAGCTGGAAGCCACATCGTCGCCCAGCGCCAGCGCGTCAAGCGAGGAAGTATTCAGGACGGTGAGCAGCAGCCCAAGGGCCAGCCACGGGCCCACGTCCCAGAGCACGGAGGCGTCGCGTCCGGACAACGAACCGACGGTCCAGTAGCGGAAGCGGTCCATGGTGACCTTATCCAACAGCACGACGGCGCTGGAGACGGCATTCAACACTCCGGTGATGATGCTGCCGGCCAGAATCAGGCTGGTGGCGGCGTTGGCGAGCCGAATGCGCGCGGCCAGGCCGAGCACCATCGAGCCGGCAACTAGCCCCCCGAGCAGGCCGAAGACGGTGTATTGCGCGGGCGAAACAAGGTGGAACACGCTGATGGCCAGAACCACCCCTGCGGCCGCTCCTGAGCTTACGCCGAGCAGGCCCGGATCGGCCAGCGGGTTACGCGTGTGCGCCTGGCACAAGGCTCCGGCCACGCCCAGTGAGATGCCGCAGACCAGGCCGAGCACGGTGCGCGGCACTCGCAGAGCCATAACCGAGGCGTTGGCTTCAACGAGGTTTCCCTGCTGACCGCGCAGGTAGGCCAGGACATCGACTGCCGGTACCGGCTGGGAACCGTAGAGCAGGCTAGCGGCGACGGCAAGCAGCAAAGCCACGGCGCAGGCGACGAAGACCGGCAAGCCTTTGCGGGCCGGCCGGTCCACCGCCAGGTCGCGCAGACCGGCGCTCATGCTAGTCCTCGTCGTGATGGTGGTCGTGGTCTGTCTGGCCCCGGCGCCAGTAGCCGTCGACATCCCAGTTCTCGCGGTCCAGCCCCAGATCGTTCTTCAGGTAGCGACGCAACGGCTTAATGGACATCGACTCGCCGGCCACCCAAATGAAGCCCTCCCCCTGGGGCAGTTGCTGGGCTTTCACGGCCTGCACCAGCAAATCGGTGCTTCCTGCCGGGGACGAGCCGCGATGCAACCAGCTGACCTGCAATTGTGCTCGGCTGTCCAGTACGATCTCATCGGCCGCGTCGTTGACCTCGATGAAGGCGAAAACCTTCGCCTCGGCGCGCAGGCCTGAAACCCATCGGGCCAACGCCGGCAGGGCGGTTTCGTCCGCGGCCAGCACATACCAGTCGAAGACGTCCTTCACCCGGAAGGAGCCACGCGGGCCGAGCAGGGCCAGTTGCTCGCCGGGTTGCGCGGTGCCCGCCCAGCGTCCGGCGACTCCGTGCTCATGCAGTACGAAATCCAGGTCCATCCATCCAGCCGCCGGGTCGGCATCCCGTATGGTGTAGTCTCGGCTGGTCATTGAGCGTCCATCAATCCACCGGTCGCCCACCACCGTGGGCAGCACGGCACGGCCTTGCTCATCGCGGTCAAAGAATACCTTGACGTGGTCTTCGGCTGCGACACTGCGAAGCGACTTCAGGTCCTCGCCGACTACGCGGATGCGCACCATGCGTGCTCCCAGCGGCTCCACCGATTCGACGGTCACTAGCCGGGGCACGAGCGGATGCGTATACGTGGCGTTCTTGGGATTTTCTTCGTCCGGTGCGATGAGTTCGCCGGAAGCCGGATCATGGGTCGTGATAATCATGGATAGGTCCTTTGGACTTGGGGACTAGAGGCTCTTGAGTGATTCTTCGATCTGCTCGGCCACACGCAGGGCGGCGCCATAGTTGTCTGGGAAGAAATGGGTCAGACCGAAGGCGTGCTTGTCCTTGAGCGCTGGCAGCGAGGTCCAGGTAGCTTGTCCTTCGAGGGTGTCAAGCGCGTCGGAAGCACCGTCGGTGTACTGCGGGTAGTAGATCACCGTGGCGTCGTCGATCTTGGAGAGTTGCTCAAAGGAAAGAAACACGCCGTTTTCGGCTTCTTCGTTCTTGACCGCCTCGACGGCCGGCGCCCCCAGATCATCCAGGACCTTGCCAATCCAGGAAATCTTGGAGTAAACAGTGACCTCCTCGTAGGCGTCCACGGCCGCGAAAGCATTCTCCGACAGCTGCTTGGCGTAATCGGACTTCATCTGGGCGATCTTGTCCTCGTAAGCCTTCTTTTGCACTTGGGCCTGCTCGCCGTTGCCCAGAATTTCGGCCATAGCCACCGAGGCGTCGCGGGTACCGGCAGAACCGTTGGTGCGGATCAGCACGGTGGGTGCGATGGCGTTGAGCTTTTCGAATTCGGCTTTCTTCTCGGAGCTCAGTTCCTCCGAAGTATCGTCACCGCCGCGGATGAAGCCGATCATCATGTCGGGCTTCAACTCAACGAGATGCTCGTAGTCCCATCCATCCGGGGTAAGAATAGACGGAAGCTTTTCCACGGCGTCGAAGTCTGCCGCGTTGCCGAAGGAATCGTCGAAAGTGTCGCCGGCGGTGGCCAGCGGCGTCAGGCCGGCCTCAACGGCAGGCACGGAACCGCCTTCCAACGCCACCACTTGTTGCGGGTCTGACGGGATACTGACCTTTCCGAACGCGGTATCAACGATGACAGTGCCGTCAACATTCTGCGCTGCCGCGGTGGCGGAAGTACCGCTCTCGCCGTTGGCATTTGTACTGGCGGCACAGCCAGTGGCGAGCAAGGACAGAGACAAGGCCATAGCGGCCCAGCGGGCGCGTGGAGTGAATTTCATGTGCGAGTACCTTCGGAGTCGTCGAGTCTAGCGAAAACTTCGGTGACTGAGCAGATCACCTCGGCCAACGTTATCATAGGCTCACCTTACTCAAAAACGTTCTACTGTGTGTTCGTAATTATTCATCTTTATTGACCCGGTCCTGTCGACCGAAGCCCCACGGCCCAAGCGGTCGCGATTTGGCGCGTTGGATTTGGCGCGTTGGATTTGGCGCGCTGGAAGTGGCATGGAAAGAGAATCAGTCGCGTGAGCCGTACCCGATGCGGCAGAATCCGCCGTAGGCTGGAGGTGTGGAACCCGCAGAACATCTCCGCCCCGCCCCGCAGCCCGCTGCACATCTGAGCTATCTCACCGCCACGGTCGACGAGGTCCGGGTCAAGGTCGCCGAGCTGGGGGGCTATGCGCAATTGCTAGGCCCCGAAGCGACCAAGGCCGGCACCTTCAAAGACCCTACCGATGCCGCGGCGCTGCTCGCGTCCAGGGCGTTGCTGCGTCTGCTGCTGGCCCGGAAACTGCACGTCGATCCCCGCGCTTCACGTTTACTGCAACTTACCCGCCACTGCCCGAAGTGCGGCGTCGCAGACCACGGCCAACCGCGCCACCCGCAGCGCGCCGTATCGCTGTCCCGTACCAGGGAGCTGGCTATGGCGGCCGTGGCGCCTGCCGATGTCCTGCTGGGCGTCGATGTGGAACGTGGGCCGGGGCTGCACCCTCCGGGAGTATTCCCCGGGTTCGATGATGCGGTACTTTCTCCCGGCGAGCGCACCGCAGCGGGTGCCGCGGTGCGCCCCGACGCTCTGCGCTTGACCTTGTTCTCAGCTAAGGAGGCCCTGCTCAAGGCGGCGGGGGTGGGGCTGGCTGTTGACCCGGCCAGTTTCCAGGTTTCCACCGGCCCGCTGGGCCCGCCCGCTCGGTGGTCCCAGGTACACACGCCCGGCGTGGAATCCGGCCCGGTGTACCTGCAGCCAGTGGACGTCGGCCACGGGCATGTGGCTTCACTGGCCTGCACCGTGCCCCTGCCGGTCGAGCGCTTAGAAACCTGGCAACTGCTCGGTTCATGAACGTCAGGGACGACGCCGGAGCAGGCCTATGGGCCGTCAGCGCCCCGGAAGCTGGGATCAGCTTCCGGGACAATGATCTCTTCCGGCGTTTCGGACTCGATCCGGAGTGCGCGCAATTCGCGAGCACTCAATACCACCACGGCGCTCAGGCCGGCGGCTAGCGCGCCGCCTGCAGCGATCGCTCCGCCTGGTCCTAACACCTTGGCCAGCAACGAGAGTAAGGGCCCGCCCAAGGTATCACCCACGGTACCTTGGGCGCTCCATACGGCGCTGACCCGGCCGAGCAACCGGTCCGGGGTGCGCCCGGCGATAATCGCATAACGGAATATCTCGGCCAGCACATCCCCCACGCCAGTCAAGGCCATGGCTGCCAGGGCCAATGGCAGCGAACTGGTCAGGCCCAGGGCCAGCACGCCTAGGCTGGAAGCGCACAGTACCACCAGCAGCACTCGGCCTGCGGGCCGCACCCGTCCGGTCCAGCCGCTGCTCAGCGAGGCGAGCAGGGCTCCGGCTGCCGGTGCTGAATACAGCAAGCCGGCGGCTTCAGGTCCCAGCCCCAGCTGGCGCTCGGCGAACTCCGGAATCAGCACGTACGGCGAGGCGCACAGCAGCTGGATGAACCCCAGCAGCATGATCGGGCCAACCACCCGGTCGCGCGCTACATAGGCCATGCCCTCACGGGTATCGGCCCATGCCTGCGCGCAGGTGCGACGAATGGCACCGAGTGTTCCGGCCTGCCGGATCTGCGGATCAGCCGCTGCCTGTTCGTCGATGCCCGGCTGCAGTTCAGGCAGTCCCCAGAGCAGGGCCATGCTGGCCAGACTCGCGGCGATGACCCAGAGATACAGCCAGCCCGGGCCGATCACTGCGTATAGCAGGCCGCCCAGGGCGGGGGTGAGCACCATGCCCAAATCCATGCTGATCGCCATGAGCGCACTCGCGGCCGGGAGCTGGGTCGGTTCCACCGTGCGTGGCACCGTGGCGGACAGCGCGGTGGCGCTGATGCCTCCAGCCAGCCCATCCACGGCCGCGGCCACGTGGAATGCGGCCAGCATCGGCTCAGCGGCAAAGGCATTAACTGCCAGGAGCGCGAAGCCGGCTATGGCTGAACCGCGGGCCGCCAGGATGATCTTGCGACGGTCCAACCGGTCCGCCATCAGGCCGCCGGACAGTGCCCCCGCGAAGCCGGCCAGGCCCATGACGGTTGCGACCAGGGCGACGTGGACGGACGAACCGGTCAGGGCATAAACCTGTAACGGAATCGCAGTGCTCAGCACGCCGATCCCCGCGATGGATACCAGACGCCCCCAAAAAATCAGGGTGAACGCTCTGCTGCTGCGCAGCGGACCCAGGTCGATTGAATGGCGGCGCAGCCACCGGATCACTGGGCGGATTCCCGCGGTGTGATATCAGTCCAGTGTTCCTGGACGTAGTTATTGGCCGCGTCCAGCTCGGACGGGCCGAATACCTGTGTCCAGCCGGCCGGGACCTGCGCGAAGTCGGGCCAGAGGCTGTGCTGATTCAACTGGTTGACCAGGACGAGGAAACTGCCGTCGGTTCGGTCGAAGGGATTCATGGTTTTGCTCCTTGTGCTATATGGAAAGTCAGGTAGGTCTGTTGACGGGTCAGCTGCCGGTGTGCCCGGCTTCGGTGCGGGCCAGGTCTTCGCGTAGCTGCGGCCCGACGATGCTCAGTGCTGCCGGGCTGGTCATCTCATGGTGCCCAGCCTCGATCAGCTGCTGGGCGAAGGGCCCGGCACTGTACTCGGACCAGCCGGCTGCGGTACGTGCCGGATCGCTGGCGACCACCCCATGGCGGCTCATCGTCGCGGTATACAGTCGGGTGTCCGCTCGGACCCGGTCGTAACGGGCACCGGGCAGCACTCCGACGCTATAGCCATAGGAGTCCATGATTGCCTCCAGCTTGTCGCTGGCGAAGTGGCTCCAGACTCCCTCGGCCTCTGCCAGAAACTCCAGCACATCCGCGCGCTGGTACGGGCTCCTGAGCCACTGGGGCAGCTCGCGCAGCGCCCCGGCCAGCAGAAAGTTCAGTGCTTCCTGCTCCAGCTCGGCGGCGTCCTCCGGGGCCGGTCCTTGGACGGGGTTCACGGTGACCGGGTCCGCATCAAGCAGCGAGAGCGTGAGCACCTGTTCCCCGTCCTTCTCCAGCGCACCGGCCACCATATGCGCCAGGTGTGCTCCGAAAGACCAGCCCAGCAGGTGGTACGGGCCGTGCGGATGGCGATTGCGGATCGCCTGCACCATGGAATCGCGCAACGCAGCCATGTCCTGCGGGGCCGGCCCAGTGAACCTCGGAGACTGCAACGCAATGATTTCGCGTCCACGGCCCAGATGCCCGGCCAACCCGGCGTAGCTCCAGCCCAGGCCACCGGCCGGGTGGAAGCAGTACAGCGGGGCGCCGGCCCCGCTGCCGCCAGCAAGCGGCAGTACCAGGTCGAAGGAGGAATCGGTGCCGGCGGACAGTTTGGAGGCCAGCAGTTCCACGGTGGGCGCCGCTGCCAGAGTGCCCACCGTCAGCGTCGTCTCGAAGCGCGAGCGCAGTAGCGAAACGGCACGCATGGCCTTGAGCGAATCCCCGCCCAGCAAGTAGAAGTCATCCTCCGCGTGCACCGAGTCCACGCCGAGTACGGCGCAGAACACCTCGGCTACCGCGGTCTGCGCGCCGCCAGACGGCGCCCTGCCCGCGATCGGGGCAGGAAGCGGCAGCGCGGCCACATCCAGCTTCGTGTTCGGGGTTAGCGGCAGCTTGCCGAGCAGCACCAGGTGGCTCGGGACCATGTAGTCCGGCAGCTCGCGGCGGGCCCTGGCCCGCACTGCGTCCACCAGCCCGGCGCGGTCCTCCTCGGTGTCCGCACCGGCGGCGGGTACCAGATATCCGATCAACGCCATGTGGCCCTGCGTCATCTGTCGAGCCAGCACTGCGCAGGAGCCGACGCGCGGATCCGCGGCGATCACCGCCTGCACTTCCCCCGGCTCGATGCGGTAGCCGCGGATCTTGATCTGGGCATCGGAGCGGCCGTGGAAGTGCAGCGCCCTGGAAGAATCGCGCGAGACAACATCCCCGGTGCGGTACATCAGCGTGCCCGGGGTGCCATAGGGGTTGGCTACGAAGCGGGAGGCGGTCAGTGCAGCGCGTCCCACGTAGCCATATGCCAGCCCGTCTCCAGCCAAGTACAGTTCGCCGGGCGCGCCCTCAGCGACCGGACACAGCGCGCTGTCCAGCACGTAAGCTTCGGTGTTTTCGATGGGCCCGCCGACCACCGGCACAGCACTGCTATCGGTGCCGGCGCCCAGGGCGTTGATGGTGTATTCGGTGGGGCCATAGAGATTGTAGCCCTCGGAGACGGGGTCCGCGCGCAGTGCATCCCAGACCTCGGCTCCCACCGCTTCTCCGCCCAATAACACCAATGCCGGATGGTGCTTCCCGGCTTGGAGCAGCCCCTCGGCCAGCAGCGCCGAGGCAACTGAAGGAGTCACATTAATGACGTCCACGCAATGCTCACGTAGGTAGCTAACCATCTGCGCTGCATCGCGGCGCAGCGCCTCATTCAGCACGTGCACGGTGTGCCCTTCGATGAGCCAGAACAGCTCTTCCCAAGACATGTCGAAGGCGAAGGACACGGTATGCGCGACAACCAGCGGGCGGTCCGGCACCCGAGCGATAGCCGGGTCGAAGATCTCGCGTCGGTGGTTGGCCAGCATGTTGACCAAGCCCCGGTGCGGTACGGACACACCCTTGGGCTCGCCGGTGGAGCCTGAGGTGAACATCAGGTAGGCGCTGTCCGCGTGCGAGTAGTCCGGATAAAGCTGAGCAGCTCCTGCATGGCCGGCGACCACGGCATCATCTAGAACCATGACCCGGGTTCCGGAGGCGGCGAGCTTCTCCGTGTCCCTCCATGAGCCCGGCTCCAGCAGTACCGCATCGGCACGTGCGGTGGCGAACATCTTCGCGGCACGGGCATCCGGGTAGGCCTCATCCAGGGGAATGTAGGCCGCTCCGACAGCCATCACTGCGAAGATGGCGGCCACGAACCGGTTCCCGCGCGGCAGGCCTAATCCCACCGTGGAGCCCGGGCCCAGGCCCTGGGCACGCAGCCAGCCGGCGATCGAGCAGACCTCGGCCCACAGCTCGGCGTACGTGAGGGTGTGCGCCCCATCGATCAGCGCAGGACGCTGCGGGTGGGCAGCAGCGGTGCGTTCCAGCAATGCGACCAGTGAATCCTCGCCCAGCTGCCGTGCGGTACCGGCCAGCCCAGAGGACTGCGGCTCGCCCTCGACCGCGGCCAGCACGGTACCCAACGGGGACTGCGCATGGTCAGCCAGCGCGGCCAGGGTGGCGATGACCGATTCCATCAGGCAGCCCGCGGCCGCGGCCGAGAACTGCTCTCCCTGATAAGCCAGAATCAACCGATAGATGTCGGCAGGATGCACGATGAAGGTCAGCGGGTAGTGAGTGGCGTCCCCGCCCTCGATCTCCACCAGCCCGGTGTCTGTGCTGAGCCTGTCCAGCGCCGCGTCGTCCTCCGGGGTATTGCGCATGACGTAGAGGGTATCGAATAGGGTGCCGATGCCGGCATCCTGCTGGATCGTGGACAGTCCGACGAATTGGGCCTGCAGGCTCTCACCCTGGCGGGTCTGCACCTGGCGCAGCAGCGCATCCACCCGGGTGTGCGGATCCAGCTCAGTGACCACCGGGACGGTATTCAGGAACAAACCAATCATCTCATCCACCCCTGCCAGCTCCGGAGGCCGGCCGGAGACCGTGGAGCCGAAGACTACGGTGTCCTGGCCGGTGAGCCGGCGCAGCGCCAGCGACCAGCCCAGGGAATAAACGGTGTTGATCGACACCTTAGCGGTGCGGGCCAGCGCGATCAGCGCCTCGGTCAGCCCGTCGGGCAGGTCCATCTCAACGACCTCGGGCAGCACTGCGGAACGTGCTGACGCTTCCGGAGCGACCAGGGTGCCGTCGTTAAGACCAGCCAGCAGGTTGCGCCACACGCCCCGGGCGGCCTCGGCATCCTGTTCGGCCAGCCACTGGAGGTAGCTGCGGAACGGGGTCGGCTCGCCCAGGGTATCGTCCCGGCCTCCGGCACGGTAGTGCCGCAGCAGCTCGGTGACCAGCAGTGCGTCGGACCAGCCGTCGATCAAGATGTGATGGTTGGTGACCACCAAGGCGCCCCCCTCGACTCCCAGATCGGCATAGGCGAAGCGGATCAGCGGTGGACGGCTCATCTCAAACTTCGTTTGGCGCTCATCGACCTGCAGTCGTTCGAGCCCGCGAACGGCTTGCGGGTCTGCCGATAGGTCCAACTGGCGCCAGGGCAGTGGAAGGAAAGCGGGGATGAACTGCACGGGAGTGTCGAACTGTTCATGAGCGAAGCCGGCGCGCAGAATCGGATGACGCTCGAGCAAGGTGGCGCAGGCTTGGCGCAGTGCGGGCACGTCCACCGGCCCGGCGAAGCGGTAGGTGGACTGCATGGTGTATACGTCCAGCGCCTCCGGGTCGGCCAGCGCGTGGAAGAGCAGCCCGTTCTGCAACGGGGCCAGCGGCAGCACATCGATGATCTCCGGTTCGGCCTGTTCGGCGTCCTGGATATTGGTGTTCTGGGCCTCGGTAGTTGGCGTGGTCACTAGTTTCCCTTCAACAAATTGGTCAGCGAGGCCATCGAGGCCCCGTCAAGCATGATCATGGGTTTGACGGCGTCCGCCGCCGGCGCAGAAGCCGCGGGAGCTTTCCCTGGATCCCCGGCAGTATTAGCGACGGCCGTGGCGGCAGGTGCGATACGTTGCACCACGGCGGCCAGATTGGCGGCGACCGGGTTGGCGAAGACCTGGGAGATCGTTGCCTTGTAGCCAGCCTTGCGCAGGGCGGTCAGCAGGGACATGGCGGCCATGGAGTCGCCTCCGGCGGCAAAGAAGTCGCTGTCAGTGCCGCCGCCTACGGGCAGGCGCAGCACCTGCCCGTAGGCGGCGGTCACCGCGTTCATGGCTGCTGTGTCCGCGCCGTGCGCTGCGGCATGCCGGGCACCCGCCGAGGTCAGGGCCTCGCGCGCCGCAGCCAGCCGAGTGGACAGCAGGCGGCGCAGCACCGGCAACGCGGTGCCCAGGGCCAGGCACTCCAAGGCCACGACCAAGGCGGAGAGCACCTGACGGGCGACGGATTCGGGTATTTCAGTGCCGAATTCCATTTCGACTTCCATGAGGTCGCCCACCGAGACACTGACCGATAGCGGGTATTCGGTGGCGTCCTCAGAGTGGATCTCGCCCAGGCGCGGGGCACCGTCCGGGGTGTTGCCCTCGGCTTGCGGATAGTTCTCCACGACCAGCAAGGTGTCGAACAGGGTACCGAGGCCCAGGGCGCCGGTGATCTTCGACAGCGGCACTCCGGCCGATTCAACGATCCGCTGGCCAGCTGCGTGGGCGGCTCTCAACAACGCCTTGGAATCCTTTTGTTCCAAGTTCATGGCCACCGGCAGGGTGTCGATGAACATGCCCGGCAGCTCGGACATGCCCGGCACGTCGATGGCGCGGCCGGAGCTGACCGTGCCATAAACCGGAACGTCCGTGTCCAACAGTGCGCCGAGCACCAGCGCCCAAGCGGCATTCGCCGCGTCAGCCACCGTGGCCGAGGCCTTGCGGGCGCGATTGGCCAGAGCCTTGTGCACGTGGGCGCCGAGCTCAGCACCGATCATCGTAGGCAGCGCGGTATTCTCCGGATCGCGGTGGCGTAATACGTGGCCCGGACGGTCCCCCGTCAACACCCGGCCCCATTGCGCGACCCGGGCCTGGTCGTCGCGCGAGACCAGTGAACGGGCGAAAGCGTCATAGCCACTACCGGCAGGGGCTACCGGCTTCGGGGCCGGGGCGCCCCCAGCGGCTCGCGCGTAGTTTTCGAACAACTCATCCACCAGCGGCGGGATGGACCAGCCATCGAGCAGCAAATGGTGGTTGGCCAGGATCAGCTGGCTGTGCGGCTCACCGGTTTCCGGGTGCTCTCCAAAATCGACCAGTTCCAGCCGCAGCAGCGGACCGGTTTCCACGTCGAAGCCGCGGACCAGGTGCTCGGCGCGGACCGCCTGTGCGACCTGTTGCCGGGACTTCAGGTCCAGCCCGTGGCTGCGGCGCACGGCCACCTGCGGGGTGAGCCCGGCCAGCGGGACGAACACCGGTGCGCCGTCTTCCGGCCAGTACACGGTGGATCGCAACTGCGGGTGTACCGCGGCCAGCGCGGCCGCTGCGCTCCGCAGCGTCGTCGGGTCCACCGGACCGAACAGCTCCAGAGCGGTCAGCGACAGGTAGGTGTCGTTCGGGGCGGAGGCTGCGTGCACGGCCATGGCCTGCTGCACCCCGGTCAGCGGCCAGACGCCCTGGGCTGCGGGGCGTTCAACTAGCAGCCGCGAGGTTTCCGCAGCTGCCATCCCCACGATGTCGTGCAGGGCGCCGGTGGTGCCAATGGCCAGCGGGTCTATCCCGGACAAGGCGACCAGCGCGGATCGTGCGGCATCCGGAAGACCGCGACCGGCGGCGTTGGCTGCGGCCAGCTGCCAGCGCAGCACCAGGTGCGGGCCGTCCACGGCCTCGGTGACGTAGCCGTTCAGTTCCACCGGGTGGGTGGCGGGCAGCGCCCGATGCAGTCCCAGCTCGCTTTCCAGTGCGGCGGCGTCCGCCGCCGGCTGCCACGGGCCTTCGGACACGGCCTCACGCCCCAGGTAATTGACCAGAAGCTGGGCGCTGGCAGCGTCCGCCGCGGCGGCCAGCTGGTCGCCGGCAGGACCGGCAAGGTGGCGCAGCATCCCGTAGCTGGCGGTATCTGTTGGCAGTGTGGCAGATGCGGCGCGTGCCGCACGCACCCAGGCTTCGGGTGCCAACCTCTGGGTGCCGCCGGTTGCCGCGGCGGACAGGCGCAGCGGCCAGGTGGCGGTGAACCACCCCACGGTGCTGCCGACTTCCACCGTGTCGCGGGCGTCGCTGAATTGGATGCCCGCCGGGCGTCCATGGCCTTCGGCCTCCAACAGCACGCTGGTACCGGCTTCCAGCGTGCCTACTACCGCGGCGTGTAGCACGGTGTCCATGCCGCAGCCCTCGCCCAGCGCAAGCAGTCTGCGCGTGGTCTCTGCATCCAAGGTGTGCACAACCTCCTGCGTGTCGGCCACTGTTCCCAGCTGCAGGGAATCCGAGTACCGCATCTGTGCCAGTTCCCCTGCATCCAGAACGGAAAGCCAGCGCTTGGTCAGCGTTTGGTCAGCGGCCAGGGTCTGTGCTGCCTCATGCGAGGCGGCAGCCCAGGCGCGGAGGTTGGCGGAGGCGGCCGGTAGGTTCCGGGAGCCCTGGACCAGTCGGCGCAGATCCTCGGTCAGCAGGCGCCAGGAGTAGATGTCCACGGCAACGTGATGCACGGCCAGCGCAAGCACGCCGTAGCCGGACTCAGCCGGGCGATACACGGCTGCCGCCACGCGGCCCGACCGCTCATCCAGTTCCCGGCAGGCGGTGCGCAAAACCTCGGAGAACTGCCGCTCACCGGAGTCGGCGGCCAGCGTGGTCAGTGGCAGTGCCGCGTCGGGCAGCACCGCGGCTCCGGAACCGTCTACCCGCAGGCGCAGGGCCGGGTGGCGTTCGGCCAAGATGGTCAGCGCCCGTTGCAGACTGGTCGCCGGGACGCCAGCGGGCACGTTGAGCACACGCAGCTGCTGGAAGCCACTGCCGTCCGCCCCGGTGCCTGCCAGCAGTTCGCGGTACCACGCCAAGGCCGGGGTGTCCTCCAATGCCCCGTCGGCGGCCAGTTCGGCCACCCGGGTCGGAGAAGCCTCGGCGGCGGCCGCGGCCAGCGCGGCAGCAGTCGGATTGCGATAGATCTCTCCCAGCGAAAGGACCAGTCCGCGGGCGCGCAGCGCGCCGACCAGCGCGATGACGGCCATGGAGTCCGCCCCCAGCGCGAAGATGTCCCGAGACGGGTCCACCGAGTCCAGCCGGAGTACCTCTGCAACGGCCTGGGCAGCCAGCGCGATGCGCGTAGTCTGCGCAACGGTGGACACGACAACCGAAGAATTTTCGGCGTCAACCGAGGCAGGCCCGGCAAAATCGGATTCGGTTCTTGCAGCTTCAACCAGCCGCGCGGAGAGCATCTCCAGACCCAGCTGCTCGGGTTGTAGCTGGATGCCGTCGGACAGTGCGGCCAGCGCGGTGCGCACGGCCTGGGCCAGCGCTGCCGCGGCTAGCAGATCTCCGCCGGCCAGCTCGACTTCCAGAGCTACCTCTTCCCCCGGGGTCAGCGTCAGGCACACCGGGTAGTTGGTGCCGTCCTCGCCTCCGAGCGCAGTGACCTCAAGACCGGAAACGCCCGTTTCCCCGCGGTGCGGGTAGTTTTCCACAACCAGCAAGGTGTCGAAGGGTTCGGCTCCGAGCACCGACTGGATCCGGCCCATACCCAGGTGGGCTGCACGAGCCAACGCGGTGTTTTGTCGGCGGGCCTCATCCAGCAGCTCCGTGCAGGGGGCTCCTGGACGTGGCTGCAGACGCACCGGGGCGGTGGTGATGAACATGCCGATCATCTCATCGATGCCCGGAACTTCCGCATCGCGGCCGGAACGGGTGGCTCCCAGCGCTACGTCAGCGGTGCCGATTACCGTGGCCAAAACGGTGGCCCAGGCGGCCTGGGCGGCGTCGGCCAGGGTATGCCCCGAAGCACGAAGCGCGGCAGAAAGCTCCGCGGTGGGCTGCGCCTGAAGGTAGGCGGTGGCGCTCACTGTGCCTTCGCCAGCGCGGGTCAGCGCGGCCAGCGCAGTGGGTGCGCCGAAGCCGGCGAACTCGCTACGCCAGGCATCCTCCAGCTCCCGGGAGCTGGTTTCCAACTGGGCCAGCCACTGAAGGTACCCGGTCATCGGGCGCGGTTCGGACAACCCGCCGCCAGCCAGCAGGGTGTTCAGTTCGCCGGTGAGCAGCGCGGTGGACCATCCATCCACCAGCAGATGGTGCAGGCAGAGGACAAGTTCCCAGGCGCTGTCCGCGGTGCGCAGCATCTTTCCGCTGGCCAGTGGTCCGGTAGCCAGGTCCATCGGCTCTGCGCGCAGGGCTGCCTCGACCCGGCCCACCGCGGCGGACACATCGGGCTCGGACCGCAAATCTGCGGCCTGCAGCTTCCAGCGCATCCGGTCCAGGATGGCCAGGCGCGGGGCGGGCAGGTCGTGCTGGAAGATCACGCCGCGCAGCTGGGGGTGACGTGCGGCCAGCGCATCCAGTGCGTGGGCGATCTGCGCGGCACCGGGCAACGAGGCTTCGTCCGCGGCGGCTATGCGCCAGCGCGTGGTGGTCTGATACGTTCCGTCGGTTTCGCGCTCGTGGTGCAATACCATGCCCAGCTGGGTGGGGGTCAGTTCCCACACGTCTACCACGTTGGCGCCCAAGCTGGCCGCCCGGGCGGCCAGCACTGCGGCGCGTTCGGCACCCAGGGCGGCCAGCCGGCCGGTGGCGTCGGTGCTAGCGGGCGCGGCCTCAGGCTGCCGCGCTTCAAGTTCGCGGGCGATGTCCGCCAGCGTCCCGGCGGCCAGCAACTTCGCCACGGAGTAGCCGTAGCCCTCACGGTGCAGCCCGGCAATGACTTGGATCGCGGCGATCGAGTCCCCTCCCAGTGCCATGAATCGCTCCCCCGGATCCGGTGCGCAGGACAGGCCCAGCACGCGAGTGACCACCGCGGTCACCGCGGCCAGTTCGGCGCCCGGCGCCTCCGCGGCTACGCCGGATTCCGCCGGCGCAGCCGCGGAGGCACCGCCGAAGTCCGGGGCAGGCAGGGCACGGGTATCCAGTTTGCCGCTACCGGTCACCGGCAGCGACTTCAGCAGCACCACCGCGGCGGGCACCATCACACGCGGCAGCTTGAGGGCGCAGGCGGTGCGCAAGTCGGCGGCCAGCCGCGGATCGCCCACGGCGGCCGGGTCAGCCGGGACCACCCAGGCCGCGAGACGTTCTCCCAGCCGCGGGTCCTCGACCTTCAGCACCACGGCACGGCGTACGGAGTGCTGGCCGGTCAGGAAGGACTCGATTTCTCCGGGCTCGATGCGCACGCCGTGCAAGGAGATCTGCGCGTCGGTGCGGCCGAGCAGCGCCAGCTGCCCGTCCGGACGCCGGACCGCGGCATCGCCGGTGCGGTACAGGCGCTCCCCCGGGGCGAAAGGGTGGGCGGTGAAACGGGCGGCGGTCAGCGCACTGCGCGAAAGGTAGCCGTCGGCCAGCTGCGGACCGGCCAGATAGAGTTCGCCCACGGTGCCCGGGGCGACCCGGCGCAGCAGGGAATCCAGGACCAGCGCCCCGGTGGCGCCTACAGGTCGGCCGACCACCGGTTGCTGCGCGTCAGCCACGGCGGCGGCAAGTGCATCCACGGTGGCTTCGGTGGGGCCGTACAGGTTGTAGACGGCGGAACCGGACGCGCGGGCCAGCTGTCCCATGCGCCGCCACAGCGCGGCGGGGAAGCTCTCGCCGCCGGCCACGCAGATTTCCGGCAGTCTGGTCATCGCTGCGCTGGAGATTACCGCATTCCACAGGGTCGGGGTGAAGTCCAGGTAGGCGATGCGGTGCGCGTCGACGTAGTCGGCCAACGCGAACGGGTCCAGGTACTCGTCCTCGGTCAGCAGATGCAGGGTATGCCCGGTGAACAACGCCAGGAAGGCATCCCAGTGTGCGTCAAAGTGGAAGGCGGAGGTGTGCGCCACCTGCAGGGTGCGATCCGTCGGGTAGAGCTCGCGCTGCTGGCGGGCGGCTAGGTGGGCCAATGCGCGGTGAGGCACGGCCACGCCCTTGGGCTCGCCGGTGGATCCGGAGGTGAACACGATGGCGGCGGTAGCCGCTGCCTGCGCGGCGAACGGCGCCGGGGCCGAGCACGATCCCATCCCGGTGGCGCGCAGACCCTCGCCATCCCAGATCAACGCCGGGATGGCGAGGTCTAGCGCGCGCTCGACGCCGGCGGCGGGCCATCCGTTGTCCAGCACCATCAGGGTCACGGCGCTGCGCAGCGCCGCCAGGTGAGCCACCACGATATCGATCCCGCGCGGCAACCGCACGGCCAAGGTCCGGTGGCCGGTGGCGACTGCCAGCAGTCCGGCCAGACGATCCGCGGTGTCCCTTGCCAACGCGTCGAGCTCCGCGTAGGTGTAGCTCATGCCGCCGACGACCAAGGCGGTGCCTTGCGGTGCGGCGGCGACCTGGCGGGCAAAGAGCTCGGGCAACAGTGGCTGAGGCCCGGCGTAGTCGCGGGCGGAGGTCTCAAAGCCGGTGACCTCGGCCGGGTCCATGAGCTCGACGTCGGCGATGCGGGACTCGGCGTCCAAGGCCAGTGCGGTGAGCCCGCGGACCAGGGCCTCTGCCAAAGTGGCTGCCACGTGCGCGGGGACTCGCCCATCGTATTCCAGTTCGAGGTGCCAGCTGTCCCCTGCACGCACGTGCACGTTGACCGGATAGTGGCTGGAATCGCCGGTGGCCTTCAGCGTGGCCTCCAGCTCATTCAGCGCGAAGTGACCCCGAGCGCCAATGGCTTCGAAACTGAGCAGCGACCACGCCAACTCGCCGGTTCCGGACAGGGCGCGCTCAATGCCCGGCACGCCAAGGTGCTGGTGCTCCAGGCTGCGGTTCCACCACTGCTGCTGGCGCACCGCGGCGCCCAGCAGGGTCTGCCCAGGCTGGTAGTCGCCGGCGGCGAGCACGGTCTCGGTGAGCATGCCGCAGACGGTGTCTGCGTCCGGGCGGGAGGGATCGCGCAGGGCCACGGGCAGGGCGAAGATGTTGCCGGTGGTACCGGCCGCGAAGTCCGCGGCCAGGGCCCAGGCGGTCCGCAGCGCGGTAGCGGGCGTGAATCCATGGGTCCGGGCGGCGGCGTTCAGTGCGGCGACGGTGGAGCTGGGAAGCTCACGGGTTTCGCTCGCCTGGCTGGTGCCGGCCAGCGCTTGCGCGCCCAGGAAATGCGGGCGCTGCCCGGTTTCGGCATGGGCCAGGCTCTCGGCAAAAAATGTGGCAGCGGCCTCTCGATCCGCGGAGGCGATCCAGCCCAGGTGGTCGGCGTAACTGCCAGTGGCGGCGGGCAGGTCGGCCGGGGCCGAGGCGCCGCGTACGGCGGCCAGCTCTCGCAGCCACTGGCCCAGCAGCAGCGGCATGGACCAGCCGTCAAGGACAAGATGATGCGCAGTGATGACCAACTCATGGGACTTGGATGATTCCGAGACCAGGGCGAAACGCAGCAGCGGAGGCTCCTGCAGGTCGAACCCGGCCGTGATCTGCGCGCTGGCCAGGGCCTCGACCTCCAGCCCGGTGGTGAATGCCCGGGCGGCCAGCTCCTCGTCCCACGGCTCTACGAAGGAGACCGGGTCCCCAATCTCGTCCAGCAGGAAGCCTGCACGCAGGTTTTCCACCCGGCGTAGCAGACTCATCGTGGCGGCGCGGGCCTCGTCCGGGTCCAACGGTCCTGTCAGCTGGACCCGGCTCTGACCGACGTAGGGGTCGGTTGCCTGCGGATGGTCTTGGAGCATCAGCGTGTGGGCCACCAGGCCGCGCTGCAATGCGGTGGTAGGCCACCAAACCAGCTGGGCATCTCGTGGGGCGGGCGCCGGCCCGGTGTCGGGCAGGCCGTGGGAATTTTCGACGTCTTGTCGGGTCAGTTCGATCATGGGGTCCTTTGGGCTGCGGTTTATACGGCAACGAGGTCAGAAGATGTGTAGGGAAGCTTGCGCGCCTAGCGGCGCGGGCGGCGCTGGCTCAGCATGGCCGAAAGCCGGCTGCGGGCCGCGGCATCGAGCTGCACCAGATCCGCCGTGCCGGCCGGCTCGGTCACGGCGACCGGCTCCGGGGCCAGCCCAGAGATTTTGGCCGCAATCCCGCCGACGGTGCGCTCAGTGAAGACTGCCCCCACCGAGGAGGAGTAGCCGGCCTGGCGCAACGCGGAGACCACCGCGATCGCGGTGATCGAGTCCCCGCCTTCGGCGAAAAAATCCGATTCGACGCCCAGCGCATGAACCTGGATGCCCAGCGCCGCGGCCACGCAGGCGGCCACGGCCCGTTGTTCCGGACCGGTCGCCGGGGCACTGACTGGGGCGTTGGCCGGTCGGGGATCTGGCAACTGACTCTCGTCGAGCTTGCCCGTGCTGCCCAGCGGCAGCCGATCGATGGGGGTCAGTGCATGCGGAATCATCTGCGGCGGCAAGACCAGACAGAGCGCGGCACGCCACCTTTCGGTGTCACCAGCCAGCATGGTTGCCTCGGAATTCGAGGGAACCACCCACGCCAGCAGCTGCGCTCCCCGTGCCCGGACCACGGCGTGGGCGATTCCGGGCAGCGCGGCCAGCGCCGTTTCCACCTCGCCCACATCTATCCGGTAGCCGCGGATCTTGACCTGGCCGTCATCGCGGCCCAGAAAACGCAGCAACCCGTCGTGGCCGAGAACCGCACGGTCCCCGGTGCGGTACATGCGAGTGCCGTCACCGGCAGGATCTGCCACGAAACGGGAAGCGGTCAGTGCCCCCTGCCCTAGGTATCCGTGGGCTTCCTGTGGCCCCGACAAATACAGTTCCCCGGGCAGGCCGGCCGGTAGCGGCCGCAGCGCGGAGTCCAGCACCGCTGCCTTCAGCCCTGCCAGAGGGCGGCCGACCACCACATCGGGGCTCTGCGCCACGTTGGCGACCAGCGCGTCCACGGTGAATTCGGTGGGGCCATACAGATTTTCCACGATGAGATCATTCAGGTTCCGCAGCTTCTCCCAGAGCACCTGGCCGCATCCTTCGCCGCCGATGGAGAGCCGGCGTACCGGGGTTCCGGGGTCGAACAGTCCCGTGTCAAGCAGCGGTGCGGCCAATGACGGGGTCATGTCCATCCAGGTCATGGCGTGCTCGCGCACCTGAACGGCGAGCGCTTCGGGGTCGCGGGCCACTTCGTGGCTGATCAGGTGTACATGATGGCCCAGCGCCACCCCGAGCAGGGTGCACCAGGCCCCGTCGAAGTGCAGTGGCAGCGACTGGGCGATCTTCTCCCCGGCCGCGTCCACGAAACCGGCATGCCGGTGGTATCCGGCCCAGTGCGAGAAGGCTTCGCGGGAAATCACCACGGCTTTGGGCTCCCCGGTGGAGCCTGAAGTATGCAGCAGGTAGCTGGGCGTAGAGCGGGGAACGGCAGCTACCGGTAGCGTTCCGGTCGCCACGGGCAAGACGGACGGATCCAGCACCGGATAGCCGGCCCACCCCTGCGCATCGGTGGCCAGCACGAGCGGGGTGCGCGGATCTTGGCCGGCCAGCCGTGCGGCGATGCGCTGGTTGCGCTGCGCTGGAGCGTGCGGATCCAGCGGGACACTGGTCGCGCCGGCCTTGGCGATACCGAGAATCGCGGCCACGTAGTCCAGTCCGCGCTCCAGGCCGATCAGCACGTAGCGCCCGGTTGCGCCGCCGTTCACGTGCGCCAGCACGGCGGCGGCGATCGCGTCGGCCCGGGCGGCCAGTGCCCGGTAGCTGAGCGTGACACCCTCGCAGGTGATCGCGGCGGCTTCCGGAGCGGCGGCTGCACTCGCCGCGAACAGTTCCTCGAGCACCGCCGGGGCGGTTTCGGCCGCGGCCGGTCCGGCAAGCGTGGCCAACGCGGCGTCCGGCGCCAGGGCCAACGTGGCGTGCCGGGTTGCCGGGTCCGCCGCGGCGAGCTGCTCCAGCAGCAGCCCGTAGGTTTCCAGCAGCACCGCAGCGTCCGCCGTGGCCAAGGTCCCTGCCGGCGCGGTCAACACCGCCACGATTTTGCCGGTTTCGCGGTCCGGCAGCAGATTCAGGCAGATGTCGTCCACCGGCCCCTCGCACAGGGCGTACAGCGACACGGAGCCGCCGGGCACGCTCAGCGGCACGTCAAAGGCCTTGATGTTGATCTCGGTGCCGGTCAGCGTGGTGCCGGAACCGACCAGGCGCAGATCGCGCATGAGCTGCTCTGAGCGGTACCGGCCGTGCCGGGACAGCTCGGCCCGGGCGGCGGCCACGGACTCTAGCAGCTCTCCCACAGTCCCAGAGGGATGCAGGTCCAGCACCAACGGCAGCACGTTGATGGTCGGAATGGCGCATAGGGCCGCGGCCCCGGTGCGGTTCATGGCCGGTAGCCCGATGATCGTGCGGCTGGCGCCGGTCAGACGGGCGGCCAACAGGGCGTGCGCGGCGATCGCGGCATCCGCCCAGGTCGCCCGGGTAGTTTCGGAGGCAGTCGGGACCGTACCGGAGAAACGGCCCAGGGAAAGCGGGCGTCCGGTCAGGCGCAGCCGTGCGGCGGCGGACGCGTCGGGGCGCTGCCCGGCGGCGCCGAGCAAGCCGGCCAGCCGCGTGGGGCGATAGTCCTGCCCGTCCCCTTCTAGTCGGGCGTGCCAGTAGCCGCGGTCACTTTCCTCCGCGGCAGATCCGTGGTAAAGGACTTCCGCGGCAAGCACCTGGCCCGGTTGCGTGAAGGGTGTTTCCGGGACTGGGCTCCCGGCGGCCAATGCCGTGTAATGTTCGGTCACGCGGCGGGCGAGCAGCGTGATGCCGTAGCCGTCGAAGAGCACGTGGTGGGCGGCCAGCACCCACACCGCTACCGGCTGCAAGTCCGTATCCAGGCTAGTCAGCAGCAGTTGTTCGTGCAGTAGCCGCGACTCCAGGGTGATGTGCGGTAGATAATCGGCGCGCAGCTGTTCGGCCAGCTGCCGGTCAGAGTCGCCGGTGAGCTCCCCGCGCAGCACACCCGGAGGCAGCAGCCGGGGCCCGGAGGGGACGGCTGGGCCGTCACCGGGCACTAGCGCCATGTGCTCCGGGGCGAAGCGGGATCCGAGCCACGGCACCTCCGCCAGGGTGCGTTGCACCGCATCGGACAGGGCGGCGGCGGAGATACGGCCACGGAAGACCAGGGCGTCGCCGACGGAAAAGTCCGCGGAGCCGGGGGCTGCGAGTTCTGCGTGAACCATACCGGCTTGGGCGTCGGTCAACGGCACGGTGCGCACGGTGTCGGGGGCGAGAGTCATAATCGGTCCTTCGAGGAGCTTCGGCTGGGAGGTGGGCGTCAACGAACCGGGGCTGCGTCCAGCACGGCCGCGACCAAGGCTTCGACGTGTTCGCTGGCGGCCAGTCGCGGGAAGTCGACATTTGCGCCGGCGGCACGCCAGAGCTCCACCAGGTTCATTAGGCGGATCGAGTCGATGCCCAGGTCTGCTAGGGCATCGCCGGGTTCGACCTCGTCCGCGGGCAGCCCCGCGCAGGCTCCAAGGTCAGCCCGGATTCGCGCTTCGGTGAGTTCGGCGGTGCTCATGCGTGGGCCTTTCGGTGTGCGGTCGGTTGAGTAGCCGCAGGGTCTGCGGCAAGGATGGACTCGAGGATTTCCCCTGCACGCACTGCCACATTGGACAGCAGCGTCGCAGAGATTCCGTGCTGGTGCTCGGTCTGCCCCACCAGGAAGAGCTTTGAGTCATCAGGCAGAACGGTATGTGCGCTGTAGTCGCGGCGGGTCGTGGGTCGCCCGAGTTCGTCCCGCACCAGCATTCCTGCATGGCTGCCCAGCAGCGTGGTCGGGTCCAAGGCACGGTATCCGGTGGCGAAGATCGCCACATCAGCCTCGAGCGTTCCGCTGCCGTCGCCCAGCCCCTCGGCCAAGCCCAGCTGCACTGCCGGGGTTCCGTAATCTTCGCGTACCGAGTTCACTCTTGCTGCTCGGTGCCAATTCAGCCGTTCGGCACCCAGCCACTTGTCGCGGTACTCCAAGTCGTAGAGTGCGGCAATAGTGTTGGGGTTGACCACGGAATTGTTGGTGTTCCGGTGCGCTTCGGTGAGCTCCTGGCGGACCTGGGGATCCGCGGCGTACAGCTCGTCCACGGCCATCGGGTCGAAAATCCGGTTGGCGTAGGCCGACGCATCGGAGGGGATCAGCCCGAAGCGGGAGATCACCGAATGGATCTGTGCTTGCGGACAGCGGTGGTACATCTGCTCGATGACCTCGGCTGCACTCTGCCCGCCGCCGATCACCGCTACGCAACGAACGGCCGCGGTGTCCAGCACGGCGACGCGTTCCAGGAATTCGGCACTGTGCCAGACGCGCGCCCCGGAGCGCACGCCAGCGGGAAAGACTGGCTGCAGTCCTCCGGCGAGCACTACGTGCCGGGCGGCCACCGTGCGCACCCCTGACTCGTCGGCGACATCCACTTCATAGCCGGTGATACGCCCTCCGCTGGTGCGCGGCACCACTCGGACCACTTCGGATGAGTAGCGCACATATTCCGACAACCGTTCGGCAGCCCATCGCAGATACGCCACGAACTCGATGCGCAGCGGCGCCATGGAACCGCGGTTGAAAAAATCTTCCATCCGGCCCTGGGTGTGCAGGAAATTCATGAAGGTCAACTCGCTGGTGGGATTGCGGAAGCTGGACAAGTCCTTGGCGAATGCCACCTGCATGCTGGCATCCTCGAACAGCAGGTTCTTGTGCCAGCCGGGCTCGCTGGCGCGGTCGAGGAACAGGGCCTTTAAACGCAGCCCGCGCCCGGCAACGCGATTGTGCTCGTGGATGGCGGTGGCCAGGGCCATGTTGCTCGGCCCGAATCCCAGGCCTACAACGTCGTATGTCTGGTCGGTGGTTATTTCGGGGCGGCTCATGCTTCTCCTTGCGGTGAGGTGGCGCCGGGGCGCAGGGTATTGCGGCTGATCTTGCCAATGTGGGTCTTGGGTAGTTCGCCGACTATGGTGATGACGTCTGGTATGTGGTGTTCTGCGAGATGTTCAGTGCGCATCCATGCCCGCAATATCTTGGCACGAGTGGGGGTCGTACGGTCACGCGGTACCACGTACGCATGCGTTCGTTCGCCCAGTGCCTCGTCCGGCACTCCGACGACTGACACATCGTGAACTGCGGGGTTCCGCAGCAGCACGGCCTCGATCTGCTCTGGGCTGATCTTCTCGCCTCCGCGGTTGATAACGTCCTTAGTCCGTCCCACCACAGTCAAATATCCACGGGCATCTCTCACGACGATGTCCCCGGAGCCGTAGAAGCCATCCGGGGTGAAGCACTCCGCGTTGGCCTGCGGGTTGTTGTAATAGCCGCGGAAGGTGTACGGACCGCGGACCCAGAGGTTGCCGGGGGTGCCGTCCGGTACCGGTGTTCCCGCTGAGTCAAGCACCAGCACTTCGTCGGCCACGCACATCGGCTTGCCCTGGGTGGAAACGACGGTCTCCGGATCGTCGTCCAACCGGGTATAGCAGACCAGACCCTCCGCCATCCCGAAGACCTGCTGCAGTGCGCAGCCTAGTTCCGGGGTTATTCGTTCGGCCACACCGCGGGACAGCTTGGCGCCGCCCACCTGCAGCAGCTGCCAGCTAGACAGGTCATAGCGATGCTTCTGGGAGGAGTTGAGCCAGGCCAAGGCCAGCGGTGGCACTGCGGCCACTACGGTGACCCGATGCTCGGCGATAAGGCTGAAAATCCTCTCGGCGCTGCCGTCCAAGGCGCAGACCACTGTCCCACCGGTGGCGAAAACCCCCATGTACCCTGGCGAACTAGCCGCGAAATTATGCGCCAGCGGAATCCCGGACAGATAGACAGTGCCATCATCCAGGTTGCAGATCTGCGCTGATCGCTCGAAGGAATAGGCGTAATCACGGTGTGTTTTCGGAATCAGTTTCGGTCGGCCCGTGGTGCCACCTGACAGTTGCAGAAAAGCCGCGGCATGAGCGGGGCGGGGACAACCGGCGCGTGAGACTTCCCGGCCCGCTGCCAGCAGATCCAGGCCTTGCTCGTACAAGTCCTCGGCATATACGACAGACAGCAAGGGCAGTCGGTTGGCAAGCTCTGCGCAGAATTCCTGCGGATCCACGCCAGGGATTCGACTGCTGGTGATCAGCATCTCCGCTTCCGAAGATCGGGCCAGATGCTCCAACTCGCTCGCGCGGTGCGAATGCACGGCGAAGACCGGGATGGCCCCCAGCGAGATGACCGCATACACGGCGTCAAAGAATTCAAGCACGTTAGGCACGTGAATGATGACTCGATCGCCAGCGTTGATTCCGCGGGCAGAGAGCGTGGCTTGCGAAACATCAATGCGGCTGATCAGTTCGGCGTAGCTGATCACTCGTTCCTCGTCGATCACCGCAGGGTGGGCTCCCCGGCGCATGGCAGTTTCGCGCAGGACTCGATCCAGCGTCCGCCTGCCCCAGAAACCATCGGCAAGATACCGCTCGGCGAACTCGGCAGGGTAGGGAATGACACCGTGCAGCATCGGATCATCGGCGACCAATGGTTGTTTCATAAGCTGCTTCCTGCCCGGTCAACGCCCAAGGCGCAAAGCATGGTTCGAAATTTCGCGGCTGTCTCGCTGTGTTCATCGAATGGGTCCGAATCTGCGACGATTCCCGCTCCCGCATGCAACGTCGCCCGATTGCCGTTGAGCACAGCGCTGCGCAGCAGCAGCGCCCATTCGCCTTCACCGTCTCGGTTCATCCATCCCACCAGTCCGCCATAGAATCCCCGGGCGTCTGGTTCCAACTCTGAAATCAGTGCCTGGGCGGCCGCGGTAGGGGATCCGCAGATGGCAGGAGTCGGGTGGATGGCCAGTGCGGCGTCCAGGGAACCGAGCCCTTTGTACAGAGAGGCCCGAATCAGGGTTCCGAGATGCCACATTTGACCGGTGGGCAGCAGATCTGGGCCGGAAGGCACGATCAAGTCCTTGGCGACGCTGCGCAACGCCGTGGAAATATGCCGAACAACAAACTCATGTTCCGCTAGATTTTTCGCAGATCCAGCAAGAACTGCCGCCGCCTTCTGGTCCTGGGTTCGGTCTGTGAGCCGCGGAGCTGATCCAGCCAGCGGATGGCTGGTCAACTGGCCGCGGAGCACGCCCGCGATGAGCTCCGGGCTGTTGCCGACGATGCTTGCCTCTTCCTGAGGCAAGCCGATCGTGAAACTGTGCCCGGCGGGATTCTGCTGGTACAGCCGTTGCCAGACCGATTCGGGGTTCCACTCTTTGTCGGCGAAAACTTCCAACGACCGAGCAAGGACGACTTTCTCCACGGTGCCTGTTTTAATCCGGTCAATGGCAGCACCGGCTGCACAAATGAATTGCGGGTTGTACTCACCAACGACTTCGGCGACCGTCGACGTTTCCTGCCCACCATGCGTTAATCCACGCATCGGCAAGTCTTCCACCTGCTGCGGGACAAACAGAAAAGGGTCGGCGGCGCGGTCGAACGGCACAACGCCAGCCAGGATACTTCCCGGAGGTTGCTCGGCAAGCAATTGGCGCGCGGCCGGACCGAGGCCCAGACGTCTTGCCCTCTCGGCATCCAGGGTCGCCTTGATGCCATGACCAATCAAGGCTCGTCCGTAGGAGGCGAACCTAAATGTTGCTTCGTCGGTTCGGGGCGTAGGGGCTGACGGATCTTCAACCGCGGTTTCTTCATGATGGTTTTCCAGAAGCTGGGCGTTCATGCTCTTGAGTCCTTGGAGGGTAGAGAAATTGATTCGTGAAACTGCAGCGGGTCTAGGAAAGAGTTGCTCCACCATCGACTGTCAGTTCAATTCCGGTCAAGTGCTTGGCATTCCCCGATAAGAGGAAGGCCACCGTATCGGCGATATCTTCTGGAACGGCAATCCGGCCGAGCGGGATGCCGTTCCTGAATTGAGCCGGATTTCCTGCTACCGACGCCCTCTCCATTTCGGCTTCACCGTTCATTCCTATCAGCATGGCGGTCCGTGTGGAGCCTGGGCTTACAACGTTGGCGCGGATACCGTGGGCAGCAAGTTCCAACGAAAAACAACGAGTCAGCATCGTTGCGGCCGCCTTGGAGGCGCAATATCCAGCCATTGCGTAGCGCGGAGTACGTCCTGCGTTGGAGCTGACGGTCACGATACTGCGGCTGTTTCCGGGGTCCCTGTCTCGCTGGTTGATCATGAGGCGTGCTACTAGCTGTGTAATTCGGAGCACAGATGTCGTGTTTACCGACTGCATGTGCTCCCACTGCTCCAACTGAAGGTCGAAAAGTTTCCCCGAGTGAAGTACGCCGGCCACATTGACCAGGCCTTCCAGAATCTGTCCACGTTCAATCCGGTTCTCGATGGCGGCTTCGAGTTCTCTAATCCCCCCGGTTGAACTAATATCGGCTCTCAATACATCATCACCGGTGCGGTCAGTGGCAAGCACAGAGTAGCCTGAATCCCTCAGCTTTGTGGCCACCGCACTTCCTATACCGCCGGCCGCTCCAGTGACTACAATCAGCGGTCTAGCGACCAAGTCGCTCATCGAGCCGCAACCAATGTGGCTTGAATCTGCTTGAGAACTGATACTGAGTTGACCACAGAGGCGCAACGTCCGTAGCCATAGTTGATAGCCATTTGGTGTTCTTCCAAGGAAAAATCCGCTTGTGCATCAGCAACAAAAAACGGCTGAATATCACGCATGAATGCGTCTAGGGCGGTTGTCAGGCAACCGATATGCGCGTAGACACCGGTGATGAGCAATTGATCTCGCCCGGCTTGACGCATCCATTCCTGGAGGTCGGTCCTGGCGAATGCACTGTAACGCCATTTGCTGAGAACCAAATCGCCAGCTCGTGGTGCTAGCTCCTGGACAATCTCTTCGCGACCGTCGTCAGTTAGTCCTGTACCCCAAAAGTCGGTGAGGAGTGCGCGATCTGCTGGCTTTTGGTTCGGCGGCTGAGCCGTATATACCACTGGCACCCCAGCGTCATCAGCAGCATCACGAAGAGCAAGAATATTCTTCATTGCCACTCGGATTTGCGACTGTGGATCCTCATGGTCGAAAGCCTCGACAAAGTAGCGTTGCATGTCATGAATTAGCAAGACCGCACGTTGTGCGTCCGCCTTCCAAGTCACTCGTGGTTCCGGCAACTGTCCGTCCGGTAGTCGATATCCCGGAATCGAGGGAAGTCCCACTGCGTCACCTTTCGCGTAAGTATTACGTTGTGGTCTGAGCGACCACGATTCAAAACCTTATATGAGGCTAACCTAATTAAGCAATGGAGACGTAACCTAAAAACGCGTCGATCAAAAACTCTCAACCACCAGAAGGCACAGAGGATTCCATTCAGACCAACCCGATATTCAGCACTTATTAAGTGCATCCATACATGTTTATAAGAAGTTGCTGACAATCATGGATGTGGCGTTGGAAGCAATAGCTTACGGTGAACTTGAATATCACTAGATTAATATCTCCTAATTACCGCACGCAGGTCGTGACTTCTAGAATTCTCCGGCCTCTCGGCGACTCGCAGCAGATACGTCAGCCACCCGCAAATGACAGGTTCCAGCCCGAGCACAAGTCGCACATCAGGCAATGCGCGGCCTAGATTAGCAGCACTTTTCTCCCCGGAAGCCTACCGGGGGCGCCACCGTGCGATACCGGCTGCTGGCGGTGCTATCCGCGCGTGGTGTGGTGCTAATGATCCTGGCCGACGCGAGGCCCGACGACGAACTTCATATCCGTGCGCTAGGCGGGCAGGCCACGAGGTTCTCTCCTGCGACGGTGCCTTCGAATCACTTCGACTTCGGGCCACTGGTGGCCAGTCTGAATGAGATTGACGAGGAGAAGGCCCGCGATATTTAGACCGTCGAAATGATCGGTGGTCGCCGCCCTCTCAGGGAGGGCACCGTCTCGATGATGCTTGGCCGCCCCTTTACAGCCACATGAAACAACGTATCCTACCCTGGCGATCAATGAACTAGATCCACATCTGGGTGACGCTCATACCACCGGTCCACGAGCGTTTGAACTCCTGGGCCAAGAAACTGTAGAGCTATGGCGCAAAGTTTGGGGCCTAAAAGATGGATCCGGGCTGGACCGTCCAAGAGAACCATTTCCACCATTACCGACAAGGTTTTGGAGGCAACGAGCGAATGGCAAAACCGCCCTCTGGACCCTGTCTACCCGGTGGTGTTCATTGATGCGATCCACGTCAAAATCCGTAACAGCCAGGTTGCCAACCGTCCGATCTACGTCGCGCTGGCAGTGACCACCGAAGGCAACCGAGACATCTTGGGATTGTGGGCTACAGACGGCGGGGAAGGAGCCAATTACTGGCTGCAAGTGCTTGCCGAAATCAAGAATCGGGACACCGAAGACGTGCTCATGGTGGTCTGCGACGGACTGCAGGGCCTGCCTGATTCCGTGGCGGCTGTGTGGCCTGAAACGGTAGTGCAGACCTGCTTGGTGCATCTGATGCGTCATTCATTCAAGTAAGCGTCCAAGGCTGACTGGCCAGCAATCTCTGCCGGACTGAAGCTGGTCCACCACGCTGCGACGCTCCCTGAAGCGGAGGACCGCTTTGCGGACCTCAAGAAGGAGTGGGAAGAACGGTATCCGGCGGTGATCCGTATGCGGCAGAGGGTGTGGAGCGAAGAAGGGCTGTGCCCCAAGGTCGGGCACCGGGTCGCATCTGCTTGAAGGCGCTGGGACCGGTGGCTGGCAGCAAGCATTGCAGCAGTTGGTGATGGCATACCCTGAGCGTATTAAGCCTTATTTGACGTAAATATTAAGAAGCCCTAAATAACGTATGTGACTAGGGACTTACACAAACAAACTGACAGGCTCCTACGCCGAGGGACATGTAATGAAAATACTTGCCTCCGTCATATAAGATTAATTTTCGAAATTTATTCTCTTCGACTCACTATCGACATACGTTATAGGCAGGGCTCAACAGTTGGCCGATGCTGATCATGGGGATGTTCATCATATAAGTGTTCCGCTATGGGGATGGTTGAACCGCCACCTGTCCTGAAAGGCCCCCACTCGCAAACCAGTGGGGGCCTATACTTCTTTTATAAGTAACTGGTTCTCCATGTAACTGCCGTGATCCCGCGGAACATCAGTAGCCTACGAACAACGAAGCCTGCACCTGTAGCAGGCAAAGGCTGCCCAACATCGCTCATCGATTTTCCCTTGTTGTTCGCGACCGATGAATCTTGCAGCGAATATTCGGACTGGCTGCATTGGCCAGACGGATTCCTCTGTCCGAGATGTTCGGTCTTTGATGGCTGGGCCTACCTGGCAGGCATCCACCAAACTTGAGGCGAGAGAAACGGTTGCAGCTCAGAGCCCAATTCTTCTTGATCATGACAACCCTTAGTATTTATTCACTAGTTGGGCCCTCGCGTCGCCGCAGCAACACACCTGAGAGAGTTTTTTGCTTCGTCCACATTCGCAGGAAATTTCCAGAAGTCAGGGATCAGCACTGAAGACCGCTCGTCCCTCTCGGCGTCATTGTTCCTCAGTCGAAGAAGGAACAACGTGTGGCGAATCCTCCATTTCTGGTGTATTTGCGATTTCATTTTGCATCTTCTCCACCGCCTTGACGCCATCACGTTCAGCCCAGACCTTTATAGTGGCCCATCCAACCGCCGTCAGTGGGACAGCAAGCACTGCGCCAACGATTCCTCCCAAAGCTGTACCGATCGCGAGTGCCAGCAAGACGACTAAAGCATGCAATTTCAAGGTATGAGCCATAACAACTGGTTGAAGAAAATGACCTTCCAACTGGTTCACGACAACTACAGCGGCCAGCACGATAAGCGCGCTCACCGGACCATTAGTTACCAAGGCCACCAGTACAGCCAAGGCTCCGACCACCGTAGCACCCACGATAGGAATGAATGATCCGAAAAAGACAAGCACACCCAGAGGCAAGGCAAGTGGAATACGCAAAATCAGGAGCACAGCTACTATGCCGACAGTATCGACAGTGGCCACGATTGCAGTCCCACGAATGTATCCACCAAATGTGTGTGAAGCCTGTTCGCCCGAGACAATCCACTTATTTCGGTACCTCGTCGGAATCCAAGAAATAATGGGCTCTACTGACATATC
>NZ_NRGT01000044.1:0-14100 GCF_002332285.1 Glutamicibacter sp. BW77
ATCTTCATGAAATCACTGGGTTAGCACGGATGCAAAGCTGGTTCAAGGAGATGTGCGTTCCTATGAGGATTCGGAACTATCCTTCGGACAACTCATCGAGGGAGCTTCGCCTGAAGAGTCTGGACAGATCCTGCTGCCTGTTGGGATTGCCAATGATCTGGGATTAGCCGTCGGAGATCCTGTATCTGTCCAAGTAGCAGACAATAAATCTTTTGCCGCTAAGGTCAGTGGCCTGGTCCAGGACTCAGCGAAAATCGACGACAAGCAATCCTATCTGCTTACGTCGGTTGCCCTACCCGAAATTAGCGGGTTCCTCAGCGAAACAGATCCCTTCCTTGATACGTCGACAGCAACCTTATTTGAGCAAAAATTATTTACATACAATTCTTTGGAATCACTGAAGAAAATAACCATCGCTGATGCTTCTGCAACATATTTCCCTCAAGCGGGTACTTTGCTTATTGGACTATGGCTGGCGTATCTGATCGTTTTGGGGCTTGGCGTAGCAGTACTTATGCGAGCTCTCAACGCGCCTTTGAAGGGGCTGGCTTCTTCGGGAGTCACTGCTCGTCAACGAACTGCGCTGATACTACTTCTTTTGGGAACATCTGTGGCGGTCGCTTCTCTGTTGGGAGTGTTTATTTCGATAGCCGGGCTTTGGATCGGTCGAAACGCAGTGTCCAGCATATTTTTACAAGCGTGGTCTGGCGTTAGTCTCAACGCAACTTTGATCCTTCTTCCTGTATCTTCGGTGCTGCTAGCGGCAACCATCGGAGCTCGCCCCAAATATCGTCATGGGTCTTCCCGAATCCAGGACTTGGCTCTACGCCTCGGTTTTGATCAGCCCCGTGGAGCAGTTCTGACCTCAACGGTCCTCATAGTACTTTCTGGACTGGCGATCCTCGCTGCGGCACAAAGGATGATTCCGCCGGAATCAGCGGTCTTTATCGTAGTGACCGCCTTCGCGGTTTTTCCTTGGGCTTTTTCGTCTCTACTACGTCGCTTTCTGCTCCCTCCTGCGCTAAGAAAGGCTACGAAGGCTGCCGCCGCGCTGACTTTATGCTTTGCTTTATTTGTTTCAACTTTGCTGGCTATGTCAGTCGCCTTTACAGCGCGTGCGGTGCACAATGAACGTACCGCAACGGTGCATCAATCGCCGACGCTTCCTGCCGGCAGCATGGCGTTGGATTCTATTCCTGCGGATCAGGCAGACGCTGTCACCCAACGCTACTTAGAAAAAGGCGGGATCCAGCCAACCCGCTATTCTCTTCCTTTGGAAGATGTGGCTGATACTCGTATTACAAGCCCCGAAATTGCCTTGTGTATGAGTGAACACGATGAAGCTGATCCTTTTATCGCCGGTGATTTGTGTGGTTTAGAACCAGTACTCCGGTACGTTGTGCTCTCTGCGGACAGCACAGAGACAGTTCGAGTCTCCAGTGAGCTCACTAATGCTGGCGAAGCAACTTTCCTTTTATTTCAAGCCGGGGAAAGCTTCGCCAGCAAGGAGCTGAGTATTAGAAATGCATCATCTGATGACTCGCTTGTTCAACCTCTAGCGGGGGCCGTTATTGGGCGAGGTTCCTCGCTTGTGCAAGAGCTGGGTCTAAAGCCTAGCGAACTTCGTCAGCTGGTCTTCACGGATTTTGGGACCTTGGAAGGACGCGAGCGAGCCGAGCTGAGAAGCTACATTGCACGTATTGCTCCGGGCGCGGAAATGGTGGAAATCGAGGCCGATGGGTCCGGGCAGTGGATGAGGTTCCTCATTGTCGTATCTATGGGTGCAGCTTTTTTGGCAACTGTGTGCGTCGTTGCAGGCATAAGATTTGCTCTTTCGTTGATGCGTGAAACGCGTGGAGTGATGAGCTTATTCTCTGCTTCGCAGAGAATAAAAAGACGCCTCACGGCTACCGTCATTGGTTTATGGGTGGCTGCTATTGCCTCAGGTTCTGCCGGTGGACTCTTCGTGGCATGGCTGGTTAGTGCCAAGGACGGGCTAGGCAGTGGGCTCATTTGGGCAATCGCCCCCGGTACTGCACTAGTGGTCCTTGGTATCGGTTGGTTTTATTGGCGTTACGTTCTCAGTAACCGATCGCTAATACAGGAGCGATATCGTTAGAAAAATTCATTGACCGGGTTCATTTGCAACTGTTAGGTGTATCGATACTCGCGAAATGGGAGTATTTTCGCTACATAGATTGTGGCACTGAGTTTAGCGACGATCTCGCGTCGAAATTCTCTTGAGTTTTCAACTGTCACGAAAATTCTGAGAGATTGCGTTTCGAGCGTGTCAAAAACGACCGTTTGTGATGCGAAGACCATGATGCCTAACACGGACTCCACAGGCTGCGATCCTTCGAACAAATCGGCAACTCGATCGTCTGGTGATGAGGATGGTCTGGGTGGCGTCCGTATAAGGTCCCTTCACCGGGCATTTTCTCGGGCGGGGTATACGGGAATCTCAAATCGTTGAGAATTCGAAGTTTCAAAAACCGCTCAAGTCAAGCGAAATGCTATCCCGTATAAGGACCGGCTTACGGGACCCTGAGGCGCCCTGGCCGGGTGCATGGTGTTCGTCCCGTGCAAATGATCCCGTCCACGAAATGAAGGCCCTCACCAAACGGATGAGAACACCACCCCTGATCCGACGGGAACAACGGGGTGGTCACCGCCCGATGCGCATCACTCAAACGACGAAAACCCCGGAACAGAAGGGTCATGCCCAAGCTCGTGCGTCAATCACGGCACATATGGGAGAAATGCCCTAGTCGCCCGCCATCGACCGCAGCGCCGCGAGGTGCCCATCGAAGGCCCGGCGACCCTGCGCGGTGAGCTTGACCTTTGTCGTCTGGCGCGCGTCCGTACGCTGGGGGGACGCCTGTTTGCTTGTGACGAGATAGCCGATTTCGACGAGGTTTCTTACGGTCTTTGACAGGTTGGCCTCGCTGAGCTCCAGTGTTGCGGCAATTACAGCAAAGTCCGCCTCGGCAAGCGGGCGCAGCAGTGCACACAGACGCAGCCGGGTTGGTGCGTGGATCGCCTCATTAAAGTAAGGCTCAGCCCGCATGACGCACCTCGGCCGCATACGCGCGGTCATATTCCACGACGATGAGCGCGGTGGCGATACCCGCGGCCGCAGCTACGGCGACAACCCACCCGATCAGACCGAGCAGCGCGAGCACCAGGCTGATCATCAGCGCAAAGAAGGTGCTCAAGAAGAGCGCAACCACTAACCAGAGCCCGCGAGGACCCGCCGGTCGGGTAATGCGGAGGCCACTGCGCTTGCGAAAAAGCACCTCAACACCGATGAAGATCCCGACGCTGAGCACAAAGGGCAGCCATGCCCATGCCAGCCCGGCCGCGGGGGCCACGATGATAAGCGCAGCGCCCAAGCCCTGCGCAGGTGCACCCCACCACGTTTCTGCAGTGATTCGTTCACCGATCCGACCACGGTCGGTACTGATCGCCTTGAGCGACTCACGCACGGATGCTGGGTTCCGTTGATTCTCCGATTTACTTTCCATGCGGTTGAGTCAATCACTTTACTTCTGGTTAAGCAACTTGGTACTCGCATGACAAGCCTCCGAACAAGATCCGTCCCGGTCAGGGTTCCACATACGACCACGCAATTGCATCCCCGCGTGACTCGCTGTTGGCAAGCTAAGCACTTTCCATCGAAACCGGATATGTGAACTCGCTTGGCCGAGCCCGCCCGGACTTACGTGTCGTTCTGCAACGAGCTACCAGCGGATTGCCGGCACGAGGCAGTGGACTTTCAGCTCCCGAACTGGCGATGGAGGCGTCTCTGCAGAACTTATGAATCTGAACTTGTGACTTTAGCGCGGTAGACACGGATTACTACCTGATCAGCCAGAATCGATATGAACAGCCCGGAGCCGACAATAAGGAACGCAGCAAGAAGTCCGCACATGGCACCAAACGTGCCTGAGCTACGTACGCTCTCGAAAGTCTCTGGCGACACCTCGGCTGTGAAATTGGCCCAGAGCGCCGACCAAATGATCCACCCGACACCCATACCAAGGCATCCTGTAACGAATCTGATCCAGCCCCTGATTGCCAACGTACTCATTTTTCGCATTTCCGCCGTCCCTGTTGAATCAAAGATTTCCTAGCATACCCAAGTCTGGATGCAACGCTCCCGTCCCGTAGACCGTTCCTCTATTGGTGCTATGTAAGACGATTTTATAGACAGGTGCCACTGGCACCAGCGGCTGATATGCGATGGTCAGCACCACTGCAGATCAGGAACCAAAAAATTTCTGATCAATCTGATCGAAAAGAACCGATGTTGTGAACTTATTTATCTAAAGAAATTTATTCTGAGAAAGTTTCCAAGAAGTCTTGCTTTTATCTGAGAGAAGGATAATCTTTGTTCATGACAATGCGTATCCTTGGAGTAGCTTCAGTATTATCGGCCGCCGCTCTTCTATTGGGTGCCTGCACGGGCGGTTCTACTCCAGGAGCTACAGAGCCTGCAATAAAGACGGATAGTTCCTCTTTAACGTCTAGCGCGCAGAATCGAACTGCAACTGAAACTTATAAAATGCATGCAGAATCTCTGCAGAAACTCGCCAGGCCAAGTCAAATACTCAGCGAGGTGGAGAGCGACGGATCAGGTAAGTTGCCTATCCGTGAGGTGCCCGCTGGATTCGATTCAGTTGGGTTCATGGTTTCCTGCGAGGGTTCCTCGACCTGGGACATAGCGCTTAGCAGTGGTACTAAACTCGGTGGTAGTGACTGCGGAGACGATTCAAGTGTAATGAGCAATATATCCGTATTGAGGACAGACCTTGGTGCTAAAGAAGTGCAACTTGAACTCAGTAAAGAAGTAAAGGCTTGGGTTACCATTTTCGCGACTAACAGGCCATGACGGATTGGCGGTTGCTGTCCTCATTTCCGGGTTAGTATCCAAATAGAGGCAATACGAAAAGCCGTGATGTTACAAAACAACGCAGATAGAAAGCGAAGTTCTGTCCGTTGGTGTGCCGTATGAGGTTAGTGCCCGGGCGCCTTGAAAGCCTAAAGTCGTAGCTGTTGCTCTTGAAGGTATCGTGCAGCATCGCTAGTTGCCCAACTGACGGTTTCCCCAGACGTAATTTTGCTGACTCCTACGCCAGGAACACCCCAATTCACCACCAAATACTCTGAGTTTTGAGACCCCTCGCTCGAAATGAACTGTTGGCTTTGGACTGCTCCAACTTCGCCAACTTCTAAGGTTGTTCCACCTGGAAGAACGAGAGAAGACCCTTGCAAGTTACAGCCAGGTTCTCCGAGATCGCGCAGGCCATTTGCTTCAATCAAAGCTGGAGGGCATTGCGGAAGGTCTTCATGACCCAACGGTATGCTCACTCCACCCGGCGAACACGAGCAAAGAAGCAAGCTTAAAAGTGCAATGGTGGATATAGCTGTGGCGGTTCGCATGGTCTCATGCTAACAACTGGCAATCCAGCGATGTTTGTAGCGCCGATGAGGATCCAAGGTTGATGGGTCTGCAAAAAGAAATGTGTGGAGCGCGGCGTCCCGCAGAAGGTTCTTCTACTGGGACCGCTCGAAACATCATTTAGGGCTAATACCAAACGTCAAATATTGATACCTTCACAGGTTTAACCGGCATTGGGGTTGTTTCCGAGCAAACGTACAAGAGTTGCTTTTCGCGGAGCGTCGAACGGTTTCTCAGGCTCGGAATCCATTTCTGCGAACAATTCGAAGAGCCTCCCATTCGCGTGTTCCTCCACCCAACGGAGTGCCTCTGACACGTCCTTCACCTCAACCAGTACAAAAGCATCTAAGTTCCATCCGTACCTAGGACGAGGTTGTTCCCAAAAATTGACTCGATAGCAGGGCGAATCATCTGAGTCGCGTGGTTCAGCGTGAACTGTTTCTATGGCGCGCATGGGACCAATATACAAGCATGCACCAGTACGCTATTGGGAAATCTTGTCGCCCTAGTTACCTTCGACTATCAAAGCCGGTCAACAGCGTCCCGGTTGCGGTTCCTGCCGCGTGCATGTTGAACAGCATCAGATATTTTGAAAGGCCAAGTCATCCACATGATAGAAATATGACATGAGACCTTCGAAAATCCTGCCGCTAATAATTGCTGGCTTGCTCCTGGTCACCGGTTGCAGCTCCACTCAGTCCAAACTTGCCATCTCAGAGGATGCCCCCGCGTCTGTATGCGGGCCAGCGAGCACCAGTGGGAAATTTTTTGGTGCCCTGAATTACCTGCAAAACGAAGGAAAAACCCCGGCAGAAATCACCCAGGTGGAGCTCGTTGACGCCACCAACCTTGAACTGCAAGGGTTCGGAATTCTCAGCAACGAGAACGTGGCAACTCGAGGGCCTGGGGATGATCTGCAGCTAGACACGAATCGTGTCATTGCCGATGGAGACACCGCAGCGATTCAGGTCGAACTAGGACTAAGCAACACAGCAGAACCAGGGAACGCGAAATCCCTCAAAGTGACCTACAACAATCCGGATGAAAAAGACACTGCCTCCGTCACGATGATGACCACGCTCGAGGTGCTTCCAACCGGTCAAATCTGCAAATAGATAGCCGCACAACGTGGTCTGGGATCCCGGCAGAAGCGGTGGCCATCAGCAAACTGCCCCGCAAATTCCCCTAGAGAACCGACCGTCCCATAGGAGGTTCCGCTTACGGGACACCTGAATCGTTAAATAACGGTGCGGCACAAGTGACCGATGAAAATACCCGGTGCATCGCCCTAGGAATCTGCTTTAAGTGTGTCTTAAACGAACGATATTCACACAGTGAGAGCTACGCCCCGACATATTGTGCCCTGTATTGTGTGAAGTAACGGATGCGGCGCATTAATTGTCCAGTTGGTGACTGGACAATTTCGAGGAGCTTCATCATCGGCACTTGTGGTTGATACATGTCCCAGATCGAACGAGAACTACCCAATGATTACTCTGATGCTCTGTTTGCATCACGGTTGCTTGATGAACCTTAGCGTCAACCAAACCTTCAGCAGACCCGCTGTTCCTCAGATGAGCGTCAGTTGACGTAAAGAACCGTTTGATACTGAGGCATGTAACCGATGTATTGCTCGCCCTTGCAATACCGCTGAATACTGACCGTGTAACCCTTGTTTCGGAGGTGCTTCACCCGAGCATTGGTTTCAGCTTTGCAAATTTGCAGGTTGTTGTACCACCGAGTCTGGGTGTCCGCTTGGGCTGCAGGAGCTAAAGCCACCATCCCGGCGGTCAGGCAGAGCGCTGTCGCCCCGGCGGTCACCATCTTCTTAATCTTCAGCACAGTTCGGTCTCCTTTATTCACATCAATTCGGTTTTATTAAAGACTAACTTGCTATTGTGTTCAGTCAACCCTAACTTGGCCATTAAAGCCACAAGAATCAGGCCTACGCGAGCACGATTTTCTGACATGTTGGCATTCACCCCAGTTCGTATAGTCGAGGCGCTCGTTGCCGGTTTATTTTGCTTTGTTTGGCGAAAAATATGAGAAAACGTTCCGGGTGGCCCGGAACGCTTTGCTCGACCTCGCGAAAAGGTTATTCAGTTATGTGCGCCGTGTGAGTTCGCATCTCGATCATAAGCCGAGCAGGTGGAGCAACACAGGTCTACTCGGGGAGATTCAGGTAACTCTCAGAATTCTAATTGCAGCACGTGCAAGAACGCAGTCGATGGATCTATCTATCTATCGGGTCGGGACAGATACCGTGCAAGGTCTGAAAAGTTTCATGGGGATGAAGAGGGCGGCGAGACTGAGCTAAAGGGTTCCGCTCGCCGCCCTGACTCTTCATTTTACCTTGTTGCTCATTTCCAGAATCGGGCGTCCGCTGGCGCGGCCGGCTGTGGACCGGCCTGGCGGCCGGTCTTCTTTCCTGTTTTTTACTGCTGTCCTTCGGAGTGTACGGGCCACCTCCAAACCCACAAGCCACTCGCTGCGCTTCGGGCGTGCTCCACCCACAAATTCATAGGGCCGCGCTCCTTCGTCGCTTCTTCCGGCCAAAGATTTTCTGGGTGGACCACCCCTGACGGGTTGATGGGTTGTGCGGCTGGCCCCGCTTCATTTCATTTCGCCAGCAGGCAAAAAACAACTGGGGGAGACATTGGGCAGGTGGTTAGTTCCCTGTCCCTCTCACCCAAGGCGAAAGGAACCAAAAGATGCAGACCAAAACCAAAGACACCCAGGAAACTGTCACCGTCCCAGCCATGCCCGAGCGGGACGTCTACGGCGAAGGGTATGACTGGATGGCGAGCCTCACGGGCACTAGCTGGAATGAACTCTCAGCATGGGGACGGGACGGATGGGATCTAGGATCCTGGCCATACATTATCTTCGCCGTCGCGCAGACCGAAGACGAGCAAGGAAAGCTATTCGGGTACTGCACTTATGTCGAAGGGGACGTAACCGCACGCTGGTATCGCACGCGAGACGCGCGAAGTCTGGCGATCAGTAAAGAAGCGTACTGGTATTGGGCCAGTGGCCAAGCTGATGGGCCCGAAGCTCTGGAAGGGTTGGACCCGCAGGAGTTCCGGCCCATTGATGGACTGTGCGAACCGTTTAACCCCAGCTGGGCTCAATAAGGTTCAAAGTGCCCTTCGTACTTCCTAGAAGAAGTACGAAGGGCACTTTCGCGCGCGGCGCGGTAAACTTGCCGCGCTACGCGTTCCTGTGTGATTTTGGATCATTCCCAAAACGAGTCGGACAATCCAGAGAAGCACCTAGCTAAGAAACTGCTGAGGAAGTCAGCGGTTCGTGACTGGCGAGAGATCCACGGCTAAAAATTGCACCCGGTGTCCCGTTTAATTTTCTTCCGGTGACTTCTGGGCTACCGGCGGAATATACATTTTGAGCTCTGCGCTGCTCAACCCGAGACGCTCACCGATCGACTTCTTCGATTCACCCGTCTCCAGCATCCGGCCCACCACCTTCATGGCTTCGGCTTGCGTGGTGGTCTTTTTCTGCTCAGCTGCCATACGAAGTTCCGCAATCTTCTGCTCGGTGTCTTCGTCAATCTTCGTGAGCTGATCCTCGTGGACGAAGAACCCCGCAGCCAGCTCGATCAGCTCCTCGTTACGGCGGGTGATCTCCTCAGCCTTCGCGCGTGCTTTCTCCCTGGCGGCTAACGCGGCCGAGGATTTGCGTGGCTTACTCATCTAATATCTTTTCCTTCACCATCTACAACAATATTTTGGCGAGGGGACACCCCTCGCGCACCCCGGCCACAAGCGATAACGGACTTCGCTGACGCTCAGGCTCTGTACTGCGTGGAGTTTCCCACCTGTGGACGGCCATGAGATCGCTGAACATCTCCACCCGCCCACACGTGGAAAACTCCACGCACGGTTTTACACAAGAGACTTAGCTGGGCACAGCTGCGAGCCTATCAAACCCACCTTGGGTACACCTGCACACAGCCAAGATCGCATGTGCAAAACCGCACCAAAAGAAAAAAGTTTTGATGGTCAGATCAATCTTCCTTCCCGTGTGCTCTCCATCCTCGTCCCTCAGCTGAACACGTCCAGTCGACTTTGCGAAACGGTCAACGACCTCCGGCCAGTATTTTTACCCGATTCTCAAAGACTTGATCTGTCACACCTCTTGCATCCTCGATAACTTTGCCCAGGATTGCTAGAATCGTGTGTGTGATGACCCTGCATAAGCTCAGCGCAGGGGACGGGTATCAGTACTACACCCGCGAAGTCGCCTCAGCCGATGAACTGCGCACCGGTGACCGGACGCTGGGGGATTACTACACCGTGACCGGCCACCCGCCAGGGATCTGGGGCGGCCGCGGAGCGAAGAATCTAGGCGTGTCCGGCGCGGTCACTGAAGAGCAGATGGAACTGCTCTACGGACTGGGACAGCACCCCCTCGCGGGGCAGATTGACCCGCAGACCGGTGCGAAGATTGAGGCGAAGCTCGGTCAGCGCTACAAGCGTTTCGACCAGTTCGATGCAGCCCTGACCAAGAAAATTACCACAGCCATGGGTGACTTCACCCGCCTGAAGCACCGCGAACCTACCGCTGATGAACGCCGCATCATCCGTGCCAAAGCCGGTGGGCAGCACTTCCACCAACTGCATGGGCGCAAGCCCAAGAATAAGGAAGAGCTCTCCCAGTTCATCTCCCGCCAGACCCATAAAGGGTCCAACGCGGTCGCCGGATACGACATGGTGTTCTCCCCCTCCAAGAGCATCTCCTACCTCTGGGGCGTGAGCGACCGCAACGTCCAAGCCGCCATTGAGAAGGCTCATCATGCGGCGATCGAGGACGCGATGATGTACCTGGAAACCAACGCGGTATTCACACGGCGTGGGAAGAACGGTGTGCGGTCCGAAGACGTGGCGGGAGGGTTGATCTACACCTCGTTCCGGCACTATGACTCGCGTGATGGGGATCCGCAGCTGCACGATCACATCGTGGTCTCCAACAAGGTTCTCGGCATGGATGGCAAATGGAGCGCCCTGGACGGGACCGTTCTGCACAAGTACGCGGTGTCAGCGTCCGAGCATTACAACGCCAAAGTCATGCAGTACGTCTGCAAAGAACTGGGCGTTTCCCCAGTTGCTCGATCGGTGGAGGGCAAGCGTCCGATCATCGAAATCGGCGGGGTACCGATGGCCGCGATCGAAGCGGCTTCCTCACGCCGGAGCAGCATCAAAGAGAACCTTGCACAGGTGGTTGCTGGCTTTGAAGAACGCCACGGACGCGCCCCGAATGCGAAGCTGCTGATCAAACTCTCCCAGCAAGCGACGCTGGAAACCCGTGCGGTGAAGAAAAAAGGCCGTTCCCTGTCCGAGCTCACCGGGCACTGGCAGGCCAAGTTCAGCGCTACTGAAGGCGCTCTGGTGGGCGATGAGTTGTTCACTGCGGTGCGCGCGTATTCGAAGGCCCAGAACCCGAACTACGACCTGGTGGACGTCCTGCCCGCCGAGCAGATCGAGGCTCTGGCGCAGTCGACGATCACCCGTCTGGAACAGAACCGGTCTACGTGGACGACGGCGCATGTGGAAGCCGAAGTGCGCCGGCAACTCACCCACGAGTACCAAGCCCAACCCGTCGCAGACAGCATCATCGTTCAGATCCGGACCGCGGCGTTGGACTCGTTGAGCCTGAAAGTCACCCCGGATCTGCCCGTCCCAGCAGCCGTTCCTGGGACAATGACCGCGGTGTATCGGTATCAGAAACCCCACGCAGCTCTTTACACTTCCGAAACCATTCTGGAAGCAGAGCATACCGCTGTGCAGGCCGCCCGCACCGAGGTGATCCCCGCGGTGGCGCAGGGGGAATTCACCCGCGTCCTGGAGAACTTCGAAGGCCGGCTGAACACCCAGCAGATCGCCTTGGCTCAAGAATTCTCCTGCAGTCCCAAGCTGCTGGTCGCCGGGATCGGGCCGGCTGGCACCGGCAAAACTACTTCCATGCGCCTGGCCGTCACGGCAATGCAGCACAGTGGCCATCATGTGGTTGCGGTCGCCCCATCAGCGAAAGCAGCCTCCCTGCTAGGCAGCGAAGTCGGTGCGGAAGCGATGACCGTTGACCGGCTTTTGCATGCACCGGACAAGCTGAACCCCGGTGACATTGTTCTGGTTGACGAGGCCGGGATGCTTGGCACCCCTCAGTTCGTCACCCTCATCCTGCAAGCGAAAAAGCACGGCGCCCTGGTACGGGCCATCGGCGATGACAAGCAGCTTTCCGCGGTCGGCGCCGGCGGACTATTGCGTCTGCTGAACGCGGAAGAGCAGCTGGTGAACTTGGAGGAGATCCACCGTTTCCGCAACGCGGACGGCACCGCGAACCTTGAAGAAGCCGCCGCCTCCCTGGCACTGCGTGAAGCACCCGCCGTGGGTAAAGATGACCCGTGGGCCTACTACCGCGCCGAAGAGAAGATCCAAGCCGGGTCCGTGGACCACATGGCCGACCAGGTTTTTGCTGCCTGGCAAAAAGACACCAACGAGGGACTGAAATCCCTCATGCTCGCCGGAACCAACACACAAGTTGATCGCCTCAACCAGAAGGCCCAAGCCTACCGACTGCACCATGGCCAGCTTGATGATGCTCAGTCGCTGACCGGCCGGAACAACACTCAGATCTATGCTGGCGATGTCATCCTGACGAAGAACAATGACCGCCGGATCAGTGTCCACCAGGGCAAAGACTTCGTCAAAAATAACGATTCCTGGGTAGTGGAAAGCATCGAAGACGGCAACCTGCTGGCACGCCACCAGCAGCATCAAGGACTCGCAGTGATCCCAGCTGCCTATGCGCAGCAGCACGTGATCCTCGGTTACGCAGACACCGTGCACACTGCCCAAGTTGCCACCGTCGATACGGCCCACGCACTGCTCACCAACCAGAGCGATCGCGCCGGAGCCTACGTGGCCACCAGCCGCGGCAAATACAGCAACCAGATCTATGTGGGACTGGCAGAAAACGAACGCCCAGATGAAGTATTGAAGGGCATCGCCGGACGTACTGACCGGAATATCACCACACACGAGTCGATCACCCGCGAACACGACAACGCCAGAGACCTTAACGGGCTGGGTGAAATCTACCGGGATCTGGCAGACCAAGCGCGGAACGCACGCTTTGAGCAGATCTTCCGCACCGTCGTCGGGGAAAACACTGCCAGCACGTTTATTGCCGATCCGGCCTGGGGTGCTGTCAACCGCCATCTGCAGAACGCGGAAACCCAAGGAATCAAGCTGGAAACGCTGTTGGCTGACGCCTACCACCAACGCGAATTCACTAACGCGGACCAGCCATCAGCAGTGCTGGCATGGCGCATGGAAACTTTACTGGAAAACCGGGTAGAGACCCTTGCTGAAGCGCATCGTCCGCTGCGCGACGTAGCCACCGAGCACTTGGAAGAACTCGAACGCCGTGCAACTGCGCAAGCAGACGTTCTGGCTGTTCCGTACCGGGAGACTGCAACTCAGCTGGCCACTAAGGAAGGACTGAGCCCTTACACGCGCCGGTTGTATGGACACCTGACCGATGACGCGCTAGCCAACCGGATCAAAGACACGGGCGACGACTTGCTGCGCCAAGTTCCCTCTGACCCAGAAAACAACGAAAAACTGTTGTCCTGGTCGCTGGATAAACTGCGCGAAGAGCAACAACGACGGGCGGACATGCCAGAGCTGCTGCGGCAAGCAGAGACTCTGGACCGTAGCCACGAGCTGCACAGCACCGCTGCAGGAACGATTCTGGAACGCATCAGCCGCGAGTTGGAGCTGCGCGAGCTCGAACAACCAACCCTTCAAGCAGGCCTTGGTCGCAACGAACTTGGTGAGTGGTACGCGCCCACCGCTGAGCTGCACGATCCTCGCACCCCAGACGCGTGGAAGCAGCAGCTGACCGGTTACCGCCAGGTGCTGGATACCGAGCATCAGCGGGTCGGCGCACAGCTGGCACAGAACCCGCCGGTCTGGCTGGGAGCGTTGGGTCCTGTGCCGGGACGTAGTGACCGGGCCGAAGAATGGCGCCGGGTCGCGGCCGAGCTAGCGGCCTACCGCCGCACCTACAACATCGCTGACTCAGAACCAGCACTGCTGCCCAAGAGTCACGTGAAGAAGAGCGAGGTAGCCCAGAACCTGCGGAACCGTGCGGCTGCGCTGCACAAGCACTCGGAACTGACCACTCGCGCGCCGATGACAGGCGAGGCAACTGCAGAGATGGCAACGCAGAAGAATGATCAAGCAGCCACGACGCTGGAGCCAACGAGCGCAGCGGCGAAACTGGCCCAGCTGCGCCAACGCGCCCAGGGCACCTCGCCGGAAAGCGAACAGGACAAGGAGAATACTGTGTCGACAGATCCAGGGCATGAAATGAGCGGTCAGAAGCCAACCTCAGCGGCCGAGTCACTGCTGGAAAAACTGCGCAGGAACCGCACCGGACTGCAAGAGGAGCAAAAGAACAAGGTTCAGGATGACGAGCTACGCCGTCAAGGCCCGAGCGGACCAAGTCTCACGTAGAAAGGCCTTTATTTGGCATCTGCAGGGATGAAAGACAGAATGCTGAGAGAATCGATCTGAATAGTTTTCTGGCAGATGCGCTTAGCAAACACAGAGGAGGCCAAG
>NZ_NRGT01000044.1:14137-19092 GCF_002332285.1 Glutamicibacter sp. BW77
CTTGGCCTCCTCTGTGTTTGAGCGTATTACAGCTCGTACGTCTGTGAAGACTTCGATTTGCGACGTGAAAACCAACGAATAATTCGCTTGATCGAGTACCAAGCGATCGCTATTATCAATATCGATACTACGAGGACAACGATGACTTGCATCGTGTTGAATCCAGCCATTGCAAACTCATTTCTCTAAAACTGAGATTTACGGGGCGACGTTGAATGATCCCGATTTAGTCTTGACGTCTTGGCTGGGAGCTGCTGTCCAGCTGGTCTCGAATCCGTTGAACTTGTAAGTTCGATCGAAGGACAGGTTGTTCTTTCCGATCGGAACTTTCAAAGACTACAGAACATTCTGGAACACCTACATGGAGCTGTTCAGCCGCAGTTACAATGGCCTACAAACGAATGCTCTCACCGGTCAGCTGGCGAAGACCCGGTGCGTGGTTGAGTAGGGCCTCTCCCCTTCAAGAACTGAAAAATCATGGTAGAAATATATCGAGGATTTGTCTATGAATTACCGTCGGCGATTCAGACGAATGGAATTAATTCTTTCGGCTGGGTCACTGGGAACACGGTCATGAATAGACTTCATTGATTCAGATAAGTCGCTGCTACGCAGAAACATCGGTTGCAGTTACACGCGGCGGGCTTTTGAGCGAGTCATTAATTCATGTCCACCCACTAGTAGCCCCAGTAAAGTCCCCGCAATCGGTACAAATACTGCGATAATCAGGGTTATAAGATTCTTGAACGACTTATTCTTGAGTAAATTCCAAATCGTCAGGAAAACAACCACGATCCAAGCTGTTATGAGAACAGCTTCCAATAGATTTAGCTCAAGCATCGTAGTCCCAGAATGCAACGCGCGATCCCTTTCCATCCAGCCTTAGGCCTTGTACTGACTTGCCTTCCATTAAACCTCCGACTTTCGAAACTTGCCAAGTGATTTCGCAGACAGCTTTGGTTTTTTTACTCTCAAAATATGGCGTTGGAATCGACTGAATTTTTCGCAGAGGAATGAGATTCGAGTAGAATCCTCCGCAACTATTGATAGCGGTAACCGTCTTGCCGTTGTACTGATAAGTCATTCGAGCCTCAAGTGAGGCGTACTTGACACCAAATAACTTCCACGTTTTCTTGTGGGTATCAGTTTTTTTCTTCACCGCAGCGGTTTGGGCAATGCCAGTCAATGCAGTATTACTTGGAGAAGCAACAGATCCCGTCAGTGTAGTTTCTTGCACCTCTTTCCAATCGCCGGTGCCGGCTTTGAAAATAGACTCTGGGTTGAGAGCAGCCGCAAGAACTTTCTCCTGCTGATCAGTGGAGAGTTTTTCGAACTTGAGGCGATCTTCCTTATCTAAATTCGTGCGGAGAGTTTTGAAGTTAGCTTCTTTTCCGTCGCCCGAGACAGTTACTCCGGCTGAAGCCGGAGCCGCGAAGAGCGAGAAGGCCAGACCCAGCACTCCCATGGCTGAGATAGCCCGCTTAGCAGATATATGCATAATGCTCCTTTAGAAGATGAAGGATGATCTTTCATTACATTCAAAGTGAAAATATATCCCGAATTTTTATTTATGAGTAAAAGACACGCCGGGAGAATTGCCGACAAACCTCTACTTGGACTGCGCGTTTTAATTCGATGACGTCGGCATTTCGTTACTGGGCTGAAATGCGCATTACCGAAGACTGCCAGTGACTCTAATCCTCACTAAACTTCCAAAACTGGAGCCGAGACCGATGTCAGGAGATGCGCGCGTTTTGGAGGCAACCACTAACATTTCCACGTTTTTGCCTTGTGTTAGCTTGTGGGATCGTTTTCTCTGACGGTCCAACGAAGTGGAAGGTATTGTTCAGGGACTTCTAGCTCGAAGGAATGCTGGGTCGCGACCTAGTCGCGTATGGGCTGAATATCTTAGGCCGCTGTTCCAATCTCTTTCCTAACAACGCCTAAAGCCCAAGTTTCCTCGAAAAGTCTACTATTCGCGGCTCGTGTGGATATCGTCGGCTCGACCTGCTCTGCAGGTTCAGCCTCCGGTTGCACTTTCGACATATAGTTCTTAGCCAGCCATGCCTCCCTTGTCGCGAGGGGCGTTGACGATTTCCAGGACATCAGGAAAGTAGCGCAGATTCCGATACGCCAAATCACTGTTTGGGCTCGTCATCTCGTCATTGGCGGCTCTCCGTGGCACGTAGAGGTGGGCTACGTCGTTGGGGTACCGGAACCAGTGAGGTGGAGTCAATATCGCGCTCATCCCTGTCCCGTAGGTAGTGTTGAACCACGGTAGCCCTGCCTTTAAGCGACCAGATTTACGCGAAATTCTTTGGTCAAGTGCAGTTGCCCAGTAGTAGCACCCAGACGACTTTCCGGGTTGGGTGTACGGCGACGGCTTTCGGCAAAACTGGTTTGGCTTCGCCGCTAGGATCCGAACTATTGCCTACGCTTGGGTCAAGCACAGAGATCGGGAGCAGCGATGAAGTATGAAATAGCCAATGCGGATGCAGATTCTCATACAAGAAACGATAAGTCACTGACGATCTTGGGGCTTTCCGTAGGCATCTCGTTTCTGCTCATTGCGGTTGTCATGCTCAGTGGCCAGGTGGCATATGCCATCTATCTAGCCCTGATGACGGTCATTGTTTTAGTAATTGCATTCTTGACGGCCTTGTTAATGGCTAATTTTAAGGTTTGGTCGCCTGCTTCGAGGGCAATAGTCGGTGTTACTTTGGGTTGGTTATTATCTGGATTCATCAGTGCTACCTTCGATGCGCTGTTCTCCGGTTCAGAATTCGCATTACTTCCTGACGCTTGGCTTCTTGGCCTAGCGCCATTGGTTGTTGTCTATGTGGTCGGATGGGTTATTCGCCAACGACAGCGCTAGTTGGGTTACACTAATTTTTCTTTGCCGCGAGAAAATGACCTCCTTTTGCTAGGGGGATATTGTCTGTCTCTGTAATTTTTAAGTGTGAGCGGATTGGCGCTATTGACGTGCCAGAGTGGTTGATGCGAATGGGATCCGCTAGTAACTAGCTACTTTATTGGCGACTACACCCAATTGACACAATGGTTGGCTTATCGGTACCTTTGTGTCATGGAGACAATGACTACACGGGAAGCTGCAGAGTGCTTGAAAGTCACCACCGAAGCTGTGAGAAAGATGCTGAAAAATGCACGCCTTGAACAAGCCGGGGTGGCTGGCCGGACAATCCTGATCGATGCTGGCTCAGTGCACCGCGTTAAGCGCGATGGTAAGCGCTCGGGACGCTTATGGACAGAGCAAACCGCGTGGGCCGCACTGTTCCTGCTCTCTGGTCAAAAAGTAACCTGGCTTTCCTCAAGCGAACTGTGGAGACTGCGGAAAAGGCTGGCCAGCGTTTCTGCGGAGGAATTCCAGCAATTGGCACGAAATCGAGCTACTTCGCGCCGGTTCAGGGGAAGCGATTCTGCGAAGCAAATGCTTTCCAAAGCTATGGCCGTTACGGGCACCGGGCTTCTGGCGGATCCTCGTATAGCTAATTCATTCAATCTTGCCTCTGGAGCCGGTGCGTTTGAAGGCTACGCAAAGGCCGGGTTTATCGATAAAAACGCCAAGAAACTGGGTCTCAGAGAAGACCCAACAGGTGACATAGTGATCAGAGAACTCAACTTCGTCCTTCCGCTGAATGATGGACACGTGCCAACTGCAGCCATCGCAGTCGATCTGCAGGACTCACATTCCACCCGCGAGCGATCTGCCGGACGCGCCAAGATTGAAGAGTTGCTACATGCCCGATAAGTCACCCCCACGTCAAACGGTCAGCGTCGAACTCCCTGTGGGAGGGTGGCCATCTCCCTGGCCCCAGTGTTTGGAACTGGCCCAAGCATTCGATACCTCAAAATGGACCCTCGTAGGAGGGCTCATGGTGCAGCTACATGCTGCCATAGCGAAGGTTCCCGTCACCCGGCCAACCACCGACGTTGACCTGGTGCTTCATGTGGAAACCGGAGCAGTATCTGGACCTGAAGTGAGCCGTACGCTTTCCCAACTCGGATATGAATTGCAGCTGCCGTTGCGCAAAAGCTCGCCAGCTCACCGTTTCATCAGATATCAAGATGGGTTCAAGGAGACTATCGACGTGATGGTCGCTGATCACGGAATTTCCAAGCCACCTTTGACGATCGGTGGGCGGGAACCATTCCAGGTTTCCGCTGGAATGCAGGCCTTGAAGCGCACTGCCAGCTGTCAGATCGTGGATTCCAAGGGCGCGATTATCACTACGCTGAGTATCCCTAGTCCCTTAGCAGCACTGGTGTTGAAGGGGGCCGCGTATCGGGAGGACACGAGGGACCGGGAGCGGCATCTTGAAGATGCCGCCTTGTTATCGACGATTTTAGGTGATCCGCTCGCACTGGTACCGGAGCTGCAAGGATCTGACCGGTCTCGGATCATCGGCCTCAACAACCAACTATCAGACCTGAGCCATCCTGCGTGGGCCGGTTTTGATGAAGATCGTCGCCGCGATGGCCACTACGCGCTCGATATTCTCTCCAGTAATCCGCAAGACTTCGCATTTGGCGAAGGATTGGATACTGCCTTCTAAAACGACACTTGGTGTTCTGGCAGCCGTCACTGGTGGAACCGGAACCGTGGTAATTGCGGGTTACATTCTCACCGGCGCGCAGGTCGGAGTTCTAGCAGGTATCGCCACTTCGTATACGGCTATTCTAGGCTGGGTTTCCCTTAACATCTGCTAGGCCAACCAGTATCGATAGGAGGTTCGCAATGGATCCAATGACTGGAATCATCATTGCAATAGTTGTCGGCGTTATTGTCGTTTGTTTTTTCATCGTCTTTATCTCCCGGATGAGCAAAAAAAATAAAGCCGCTCATCCAGAGATGGACACCACCCGTAAATTTGAGATGCATCGTCAGAAAAAGGACGGATAGTTCAAACGGACTAAAAGGTGAGGGCTGGACTCCA
>NZ_NRGT01000045.1:0-7556 GCF_002332285.1 Glutamicibacter sp. BW77
GGTTCTGCCTGGAAGGGTGGGACCCTTTTTCTGTTTAAAAACCCATTCCTAATGGCCTTGTCTATCGGTGGTGCGAAAAGTACTTGAATACGAAACTTCGGTGTCAAACCGCCTAGCTACCCCGTAGTTATCTCGACGTAGTGTTAATCCGAGACAACAAGATTTCGTGGAAGGAAATACATGCGCATCGCGGTGATGCAGGCCCAGGCTGAGGTCTTGGATATTCAGAGCAACATTGAAGTGATTCAGCGTGCCGCGCGGCAAGCCGCTTCCGAAGGGGCTGAAATCTTGCTGACACCAGAATTGTTTGCCGTGGGATATGCGCCGTATGCACTACGTGAGTCTTTAGACGCAACACAAATTCCAGACGTCCACCGTCGTCTTTCGGAAATTGCATCGGAGCATGTAATCGCTCTTGCATACTCACTTCCTGAAGTAACGGATAGTGGTTGGCTGATTACGTCGACCTTTGTTGACCACAAGGGAACCGAACTAGCCCACTATCAAAAAGTTCAGCTCTTCGGTTCTGAAGAACAAGCCGTGTTCGTGCCCGGGGTCAATCCGCCTGCCTCATTCGAGTACAAAGAAATGATGCTTGGCATGGTGATCTGTTTCGATGTTGAATTTCCCGAGATCGTTCGTGAGGCTGCCCGACGTTCTGTTGAACTGTTACTGGTCCCGACGGCCATGGGACGTGGGTATGAACGGGTTTGCACGCATCTAGTTCCAACGAGGGCAATGGAGAGTCAACTTTTCATTGCCTATTCCAACCACAGCGGCAGCCAAGCTGGCTTTGAGCTAGCTGGCACCAGCGTAATTGCGGGACCCGATGGATCTGTTCTTGCCCAAGCGGGCCACGAACCTGAAGTTCTATACGCTGACCTTGGTCCCTATGAGCGGGCTAAGACTGAAGTTCCATATCTATCAGAAGCTCGTCCTGAGCTTTATGCCCAATGGGCTGCCGAGCGAACCAACGCGCTGGAAGACTAGTTTGCATTCGCCTAACATCCCATCGATCTGCTTCAGCTCGCTCAGAGGTCAGGGCCACGCTGGTTCTTGAGTTGTTCTTTAACTCGTGAGATCCAATTCGAATCGCACATCATTTGTGGGAAGGGCTTATGCGCATACCCTGCCGCTGGTGGAGCAGTTGAGTGGTATGACATTGAGGAGCCAGGGCAGATCACCATCGAATGCGGGCCCTTCAATGTCACGTACTCATACCAGCCAGCTAATTCTTTAGCCTTGTTGCATAGGCTGCAGCGACCGTCTCCGTTGAAAACACTGGTTGGTCCACCCCTAGCATGCTGGACTACGTGGTCTATTTCTTCGACCATTCCATCGCAGAACGGGGTGCGGCAGTGACGGTCGCGAATCCGAATGAACTTCTTGAGCTTCTCCGGGAAGATCCGGGCTTTGGAATCCATAGAGATTAATTCTTGGTTTCCCGGAGCCGTATACAACCGGGTCAGCTCAGTCATCACTTCAATCTGCTCAATAAACTCTGGTGTGAGCTTTGCTTCCATTTCCTCGAAAGTCTGCTGATTGGGAATTTGGTGGCCACCGATCCATTCTCGGGCGGTCTGGGCTGAAATGAAACCGTAGCCTTCGAGGAATGCCGGTTCTCGCTCACCGAGGAACAGCGCTCTGTCGGTCATAATCACCCCGACGTTCAAAGCAATGCGCATATTCGTCGCTTCGCCAGCGATCATATAGCTGGTTAGTAGATCGGCTTTGATCTGAGCGAGGGTCCTGGGGTCACCTTGCTTCTTGAGCTTACGAGCCTCTTCACGTAAGTACATTTTCAGTGCAAGGCCGGCAATGAGCGGGAGCTCGCCACTGAGCTTCACACACCCCGCGTCCTCATCAACGTGAAAACGGACGTGCCGGTTCTCTTCGGAGCTCTTTTGCTTTTTGGACTCGGGATCCGAGGTGTAACCCAGAACGAACTGTTGAACGGTTTCCTTGATTTGTTTTGGCCCCATGGAATCAAACATGTCGGGGGTCGACGCGTAGATTTCATCAAATTCAACGCGACGCACTGCCCTGACATCCTGTAACGGGGTGAGGATAGCTTGGGCCTGTGCTTCGGTGAATTCGCCCCGAGAGCAGGCTGCAGCAAAGTTAGGGGTGTCTTCGAAGAGGATGCGGCAATTGACCAAGAAGTTTCGTACACCTTGAGGTGACTGTTTACGAGCGAGAGCGAAGGTACTAGCGGCCCCACGAGTTTGATCATCGATGGATGTGCCACGGTCTTCATGCTCCCGTACAACTTGCTTCTCTAGCTGATGAGCGAGACCTGCCTGGTGATAGCGAAAAGAAGAGACGAGCCCTTCGAGTCCTTCTATTGCTTGAACGCAGTCGGCTTTACTGCCGTGTTCTTCAATCCACGCCAGCTTATTCTGCAGCTGCTTCATTTGGACTTCGAAATCCTCATGAAGCGCCGGTTCGTCTTGGCCTTGTCGTTGCGCCATTGCTTCGGACATATTCTAATTATACTTCGTTAGTTCGAACATGTCTTCTAATACTGTAAAAAACTGTGGATACCTTTGGTAGTGCGGGTTAGGTCGCCGTTAGGAACTTCAGCGCAAGATACAGATCGTGGCGGACTTGCGCCTGGTTTAAATCTTTGCCAAGAATCTCAGCGATAGTCGCAATATGTCGGCGAACCGAGTTGCGATGCAAATTGATATTTTTCGAAGCCTGATCCCAGGAGCCGTTGGCTTCCAACCATCCGTGAAGCACGTCTAAGTAGAGGTCACGGCGGGCCTCTGGTAATTCAAGGATTTTCGCCAGCTCTTCTTCCGCCAACTGCCTTCCGGCCTGTGCTGGTAGCAGTGAAGCGAAGGTGCGAGGGATAGACGCGGCGTCTAGGCATTGTTGGCGTTCTAGCATTTGGGGGAGCAACCCGCTGGCCTGGGCGAGTAGATCTCCCAGCCTTTCACCTAGCTGGGATTCCAATTTGGCAGGGGTGCTGAACGCTGCCAAATAACCGTTGGATTTGAGGCGTTCAAATAAATCTGTCGCGGGTTCGGCGCTTGTTAGTGCGATGAGGTGATCGTCGCGCCGCATTGCCAAGCGGGTGTCGAATAATGCATGAACATGCGCGAGGTGGAAGTTAGTTTCTGTGGTGCGCGCTGTACCTGGGGGTGAAATGACGGCGACTCGCAGTGCCTGATGAGTATTGCTGCCGATGCTCTCGGTTAAGTAGTTCAACGTCTCGGAGTCGAGGGCTGTGTGCGAGCGGAAGAGCAGGGACGTGGCAAGCTGCGAAGAAGCGGCCGAACTGGCGGCGCGTTCGCGGGCAAGCACTTCTAGTAGGCCTAGTGCTGAGGTGATGAGGTGGTGGTCGAAGGCGGAAGGTGTGCGCGAGAATCCAACGCAGAGCGCGCCAAGCAGCGGGGACTGACCGCTGGGCGAGAAGGCGGCTCGGATCGGGAAGGCCAGGTGTACTTGGGCATCGTGATGGTGCAGTGCAAATGGTTGCGGGCCGGTGGTCTGGAATGCTTCTCGCACCAACTGCGCCTCGGTGGCGGTATCCAGTGTAGCGATCGAGGCAATTGTGGTGTTGAAACGTGTCTGGCCCGATGCATTGGTGAGCCTGACCGAGCCTTTGAGGCGTTGGGACAGCGTAGCGACCAGTTGGCGTTCGGGCTCCAGGTGAGAAATGCAGCGCATCAGCGCGCGATTTGCTTCCGCGTTGGAGCGTAGCTGGGCGGCGCCGTCGGCCTCCATTAGCTTGGCGAAAGCTATGCCGATCGCGGCGAAAGGGACGGAAGTGGGAATTTGCAGCAGGGAGAGTCCGTGACGCGCACAGGCTACGCGGACCGTCTCTGGAATGCTGGCGAAATAAGGTTTCAAGCCGAAGCCAAGTGCGCTGGCTTGAGCTTGCACCAGTTTGGCGATAAACCGGTCGATCCACTCTTGGTCTTCAACGTGCTCGAGGAACGGAAAACCGCTGGTTAGGATCAGCTCATCGGCCATGAGGTAGTCGGTTGGGTCATCCATGTCGCTGGGTTCTACCCAGCGCACCGGGCGATCGCCGGCATCATGGACGAGTTCGATCGCAGGTGGCAACTGGCGCAAGAAGCGGGCCAGCGTGATGGACTCCCAGGTGGGTTGCAATTGCGGTGCGAAATGTCCCATGCAACAATATTTTAGTTCAAAAGTTCCACGTTGAGAGCGCCGTCACAGATTTAGGCTGGAACACGGCAGCAAAACCATTTCCCAGCAAGGACCTGCGATGAACAGTAACAGCGACGTGACCTCAAGAACCGTCACCGCACTCGGCCCGCAGTTGCGCCGCCGAAAATCAATCAAGCATATGGTCGGCGAAGCGGAAAGCAACTCCGGGCAGCTGCGTCGCACCTTAGGCATGTGGCAATTGACCATGATCAGTGTGGGCGCCACGATGGGCACCGGCATCCTGGTGATTCTCGGTGCCGCGGTCCCGATCGCCGGTCCGGCTATTTGGATCTCATTTGTGATTGCCGGTGTCACCGCGTTACTTTCGGCGGTGTCCTATGCGGAAATGGCCGGCATGGTCCCGGTCTCTGGTTCAAGCTACTCCTATTCTTACGCGACCATGGGAGAAGGTATCGCCTGGATTTGCGGCTGGTGCCTGGTGCTGGAGTATGCGGTTTCGGTAGCCGCGGTGGCCGTGGGCGCCGGCGAATATGTTAATCAGACGCTGCGTACCTTTAATATGGAACTTCCGGTGTCGTTGGCCGGGGGTCCCGCCGAGGGAGGCGTAGTAAACCTGCCGGCGCTGATCGTCGTCGTACTGGCTACCTTGTTGCTGGTGCGTGGAGCGCGCGAATCTGCCATCGTGAACACGGTCGTGGTAATCATCAAGGCCGGCATCCTGATCTTCTTCTCGATCGTCGCCTTCAGCGCCTTTAATGCTGGAAACTTCGAACCGCTGCTGCCGATGGGCGCTGCCGGCGTCACCGCCGCGGCCTCCAGCGTCTTCTTCTCCTACATCGGCTTCGATGCGGCCTCCACGGCCGGTGAAGAAGCCATCAATCCGAAACGCGATCTGCCCCGGGCGATCATGCTTTCGATGCTGATCGTGACCATCACCTACGTGTTGGTAGCAGTGTCTGCCATTGGCGCGCGCGAGTGGACCTGGTTCGAGGGCACCGAAGCCGCGCTGGTGCAGATCGTCGGCGAACTGACCGGTCAGCCGATGTTTGTGCTGATCTTCGCGCTTGCCTCGGTGCTGGCCATCGCCTCGGTGGTGTTGACGGTGCTCTACGGACAGACCCGTATCTTGATGAGCATGTCCCGCGACGGCTTGGTGCCCGCGGTTTTCGGCAAGGTTTCGAAGCGTACCGGAACCCCGGTTGCCGGCACATTGATCACCGGCATCGTCGTGGCTATCACCGCCGGGTTCATCCCGCTCGGTGCGCTGGCCGACGCCACCAGCATCGGTACCCTGTTTGCCTTCGCACTGGTGGGCATTTCGGTGATGTACCTGCGTAAACGCCAACCGCAGGCACCGCGCACCTTCCGGGTTCCGCTGTACCCAATCACCCCGATTCTCGGAATTTTCGCCTGCCTATTCCTGATGAGCCAGTTAGGCTGGCACACGTGGGTGGTCTTCCTGATCTGGATGCTGGTGGGCATTGCAATCTACCTGGGCTACGGTCGACGCCGTTCGCGCTTGGGTCAGCTGAGCAAGCAGGACTACATCGCCAGCCACGTGGGCGAAAACCAGTAAACAGCGCGGCTGCATCAACAAGAACAAAGGACTTACAGGACTCGCAATGAACAGCATCAATATGCTCAACCCGGACTTCCCCTTCAGCTACGACCATTATCTGGCCAACCCGGCCGGGCTGGGCAGCGTCCCCGAAGAGTTGTATGGCACCGAGGTAGCGGTAATCGGCGCGGGGCTCTCCGGCCTAGTGACCGCCTATGAGCTGATGAAATTGGGGTTGAAACCGGTAGTCTACGAGGCGGATCAGATCGGCGGCCGGCTGCGTACCGCCAGCTTCCTCGCGGCCCCGCAGATCACCTGCGATCTGGGCGGTATGCGCTTCCCGGTCTCCAGCAAGGCGCTGTACTACTACATCGACCTGCTGGGCCTAGACACCTACGACTTCCCGAATCCGCTGGCAGATCCCACCGACTCTACGGTGATCGAGCTTAAGGGCCAGAAGATCTACGTGGAAAAAGAGGAAGACCTCCCCGAGTTCTATCGTGAAGTGGCAGAGGCCTGGAAGCAGGCACTGCGAGACGACGCGCATTTCGAACAGATGCAGCAGGCCATCAAGACCCGCGACACCAAAACCATCAAGGAATTGTGGAACTCAATTCTTGAGGAGTTCGACGAGGAAAGCTTCTACGGGTTCATCTCGAACTCTAAGGCCTTCACGGAGGCTGGGTTCGAGCACCGCGAGGCCTTCGGCCAAGTTGGTTTTGGCTCTGGCGGTTGGGACACCGACTTCCCGAACTCTATTCTGGAGATTCTGCGGGTGGTCTACACCGACGCCGACGACCACCACCGTGGCATCACCGGGGGCGCCGCGCAACTTCCCAAGGCGCTGTGGAACCATGCACCGGAAAATATGGCACATTGGCCGGCAGGCACCTCGTTGGCTTCGCTGCACGGTGGGGCGCCGCGTGGGGCGGTAGCCAAGGTATACCGCACCGACAATGCTGGTTTCAACGGTTCGAACACCATTGAGGTCACCGAACGCTTTGGTCGAACCGCGGAATTTGGTGCGGTGGTCTCCACCGTGCAGTCCTGGTTGCTATCTACCGGTATTGATACCGATGAAGCGTTATTCCCGGCCGAATTGTGGACCGCGATCGAACGCAGTCACTACATGCAGTCGTCGAAGACTTTTGTGATGGTTGATCGTCCGTTCTGGAAAGACCGCGATCCGGTCACCGGCGAGTATCTGATGTCGATGACGCTGACAGACCGTTTGAACCGGGCCACCTACCTGCTGGACAACGGCGATGACCAGCCGGCGGTGATTTTGTTGTCCTACACCTGGAATGACGATGCGCTCAAATGGCTGTCGCTTTCTGCGGAGCGCCGCATGGAGTTGATGCTGCACTCGTTGGAGAAGATTTATCCTGGTTTGGATATTCGCAGTCACATAGTGGGCCAGCCGATCACCGTGTCCTGGGAGTCGGACCCAAACTTCATGGGTGCCTTCAAAGCCAACCTGCCCGGTCACTACCGTTACCAGGAGCGTTTATACACGCACTTCGACCAGCAGGAGATGGCGGCGGAGCACCGCGGCATCTTCCTTGCCGGCGACGATGTCTCGTGGACCGCGGGCTGGGCCGAAGGCGCAGTTACTACCGGACTGAATGCCGTGTGGGGCGTAGTTGAGCATCTGGGAGGAATGGATGCGGCTACCAATCCTGGGCCGGGTCAGTTCTTGGCCGAGTATGGTCCCAAGCGACTTGACCTCAAACCGGCAGTGCTTGATTCATAAATAATTCACCGAGCCCCGTACGGAAAATCCGTGCGGGGCTCGGACTTTAAACCCTAGAAAAAAATAGGTGTGCACGGTCACGGTGGAAAAGAGGCCACCGAT
>NZ_NRGT01000046.1:0-1196 GCF_002332285.1 Glutamicibacter sp. BW77
AATTGCCCTTGCGAGACATGGATTGCACCGCACCGTGCTTCGTGAGCAGGTGACGCCACGACGAATGCTGATATTGAAATCCTTGGTCCGTGTGCACCAGCAATCCAGATGCCGGTCTCTGCGATTCGAAGGCCTCGGCCAGGCTGGCACTGGTAAATGCTGTTGTCGGCGAAGTCGAGATCGTATGGCTGATGATGCAGTGATCAAACAAATCCATGATCGGTGACAGATACAGTTTTCTGCCAGCTACCCGGAACTCGGTCACGTCGCTGACCCACTTGGTGTTCGCCACCCTGGTTTGGAACTGGCGTTTTAGTATGTTCTCCGCGATATGACTGGTTTTCCCTTTGTAGGAGGAGTACTTGCGTCGTATCCGCACCTTGGATTTCAGGTTCAGCTGATCCATCAGCTTCCAGACCAGTTTCTTAGACACCTTCCAGTCCTTCTTCACCAGCTCGACTCGCACTCGGCGGTAACCGTACCGATGTTTGCTTTCGGTGAAGATTGCTTGGATTTCTTCTTTGAGCTTCTGGTGCTTGTCAGGTTCGGTGAGCCGTTGCGCATGGTAGAAATACGTTGATCTGGCTAGCCCTGCTGCGTGGAGCAGGTCAGCTAGATTGTGGTCAGACTTGAGGGTTGCGATCGCCAGCGTTTTCAGGCGTGCCCCTGGTTCCTCAAGTCCCGCAATTTTTTTAGGTATGCGTTTTCTGCTTGAACACGCTTGAGTTCGCGACGTAATTTGTCTTCTTCACTCAAGGCCACTGGTTTTTCGGAGCCTTTGGGCCTGCCCTTTGGTTTGAGCATCAGCGCTTCATCGCCGCCCTCACGATGTTGCTTAGCCCATTTCCCAACCAACTTTTGTGAGCTGAGATTAAACTCTTTCGCAAGATCCATCCTCGTTTCGCCGGTCGCATGCCGGTCAACGATTTCCTTCTTGATCTCAAATGAATAGACGGATTTCGTGCGTTTTTCCATAAGACATAGCCTGCCATGAAGATGCCAGCTTCGATAAAGACGGCGAACAGGTTCTGACTTCACTCGTAGTTCAGTTGAGGCTGCTTTATAACCTAAGCCTTGCTCGAAGAGGTCGACTAGTCGTTCTCGTTGTTGCTCGGATAATGTGCTTCTTGCGCGCATTGAAAAGCTCCCCAGATGTGGTTACTGATTTCTCAGTCCAACATTTGGGGAGCAGTTCA